>DATEZD010000091.1:0-2094 GCA_035255865.1 Candidatus Udaeobacter sp. | reverse complement strand
CGCGTCCGGAGCATCGATCTGGGTGAACGTGCCATTAGCAGCACGCACGTAGCCGTGACATCGGGCGCTATTGTCGGTGTAGAATCCCACGATCTGCCCAGATGGGTTGATGGCGTATGCACGCGTACCCTGGCCGTTCCCAATGGTTCCACAAGACGCTGAACAAGTGCCCGCGGCCGGATCATCGAAGATGGTAAAGGTCCCGTCGGGAGCGCGCAGAAAGCCGTGCCGGGCATTGTTGGCGTCTCGAGTGAATCCCGCAATCGCCCCTGAAAGGTTAATAGCAAAAGCGATGGTGCCCTGGCCTGCCGCTGTGCCCGCGCCAGGTGCATCGAACGTGGTGATGGTCGTGTTCGTTCCGCCGGCATTCACAGAATGGGCCAGCCCTAACGTGCAGAGGACCAGGCAAAGCGCCATTGGTACACGCGGGTAAACGTTGGACGTGCAAACAGATTTAAAGATTTTGGTAGGAGTGTTAGACAAGGTATTTTTCATAATTCGTTTTTGTCATTCATTGGAAAGAAGCTGGCAATAACCAGATCGCGCAAAAAAGGGTGACCAGTTTCGCTTGTCGCGGGAGCCAAGGCTTTGAGTTACGCAGCATCTCTTGAGAAAGCATTCTCTGGATGCGAAAGTCGCCTCGTGAAAATGAATGGCGCTATCTACGGGCGCACGGTCTCATCAGTCCCAAAGCAGCGCCGGCGTCGGTTAATCATGTCGTTCGAAATGGTGCGGTTGGATCGCGCGTCGTCAGAGCCGCTTTACCAACAACTATATCGTCAAATACGAGAAGAACTTGAGAGCGGCAGTTTTGATTCAGGCGCTTCCCGTGTGCCTTCCTCACGGGTTCTCGCTGCTACTCTCGGGATTTCGAGACCGACCGTAAACCAGGCGTTCTCAAAGCTGCTTGAAGAGGGCTATCTTCAAGCCCGAAAACGGTCTGGTATCTTTGTCGCTGATCATTTACCGGCAACTTTTCTGAAGGCTGCCAGGCTTGCGACGACCGCGCACACCGAGCATTCAACGCGTGTCGCCCGACGAGTGACCAGAATGACCGATTCTCGCAGCGGCCGACAACTCGATGTCGGCGTTGCCGGCCCGCCGAGCGTCACATTCGTCGCGGGGTTGCCGGCTGTGGATGAATTCCCGATTGCTGTTTGGGAACGCTTGCGCGAGCAGGTCTTGGCAAAAAAGGGAGCGCACCTATTGCGTTATGCGTCGAGCCGTGGCGAGATCGAACTACGGAAGGCAATCGCTGCTTACTTGTGCGACTTCCGTGGCGCCAATTGTCATCCCGACCAAATCGTAGTCGTGGGCGGCATGCAGCAGGCGATGCTGGCGTGTGCGCTCGCGTTAATTAATGAGGGTGAAGTGGCATGGATCGAAGATCCCGGGTTCCATCAGGCACGTAATGTTTTGGCTTTTGTCGGGGCCAAAATCATCCCGCGCCCGATCGATCGTGAGGGGTTGGTAATCGGGAAATGCTCACGGCAAAATTCGCCCAGACTCATTTTCGTCGCACCGTCGCACCAATTTCCCCTCGGTGTGACGATGAGCCTGAAGCGGCGGAAAGCTCTGATCGAGTTCGCAGAGTCGCACGACGGCTACATCCTGGAGGATGATTATAATTCCGAGTTTCGTTTCGATGGGCCGCCGCTGCCATGTCTTCAAGGTTTGGACCATGCTGGCCGGGTGATTTATGCCGGCACTATGAGCAAGATCCTTTATCCATCGCTGCGCCTCGGTTTTCTGATCGCACCGCCACAACTTGTCGACACTCTCGTCAAGGTGCGCGCTGTCATGGACCAGCACTCCCCAGCGATTGATCAAGCTACCCTGGCGCGTTTCATCACCGAAGGATTTTTCCTCAGCCATGTGAAACGGATGCGCGAAGTCTATGCCCAGCGACGCGTATTCTTTATCGAACAATTCCAAAAATGGCTGGGCGACTATTTCGATCTGGAAGTAACGCCGGCCGGTTTGCACTTCATCGCCTGGTTGCGGCGCAGGGAAGATTTACCGTTATTCATGCATGCTCGTGAGCAAACCGGCGTCTGGCCCCGACCTCTTTCTTTCTTCTGCATCAAGGCTCAG
>DATEZD010000090.1:0-6552 GCA_035255865.1 Candidatus Udaeobacter sp. | reverse complement strand
TCCGGCGAAACTGCTGTAACAAAAACGCCGAGAAATTTTGCAAAAGCAATCGCGACTGCAGCGATTGTGCCCGTCTGGATCACAAGAAACAGCGTCCAGCCATACAAAAACCCGATGGAGCTTCCGCATGCTTCGCGCAGAAAAACGTAAACGCCACCTGCGCGCGGCATCATGGTCGCAAGCTCCGAGCAACACAACGCGCCGGTGATGGTGAGCGAACCGGCAACCGCCCATGCTAGCAGCAGCCAGCCCGGCGCGCCGCTCAGTCGTGACGATTCCGCCGAGGTAATAAAGATGCCAGACCCGATCATCGAGCCTATGACGATCATCGTCGCGTCGATCGGTCCGAGCACGCGCACGAGACTGGACTCGCTTGGAGACCGCTCGCTTGGAGTCGGCCCGCCCTCGGGCCGCACAGGACCCGCGGTTCCGCGTGAGGGCGCGCCGGCTCCATTATCTGGGCGCGGCTCCATTAGAACATCAAATCATTTATCGTCCCGCGATGCGACCACAACTCAGCCGCCTCGACCAACCCCGCCCGCACAGCATTTTGTTCAACGTAATACCATTTTTCTGCGTAATTTTCACTGGATCGAAGGTACCGATCGAAATATTCCGGCTGCCAGATGGGCGGCTTAATCGAGAGTGCTGCCGCAATCCGCTGCGAACTTACGCTCTTCCACATCTCCACCCAATCCGCCATGCGCTGTGCACCGATTTCAGGTCGCGCAAAGAGATGTACGTGATCGGGCATGATAATATAATTGCCCACCCACCAACCGTCGTGATCGGCGGAGCGTTGCCAGATTTCACCCAGGATTTTCTGGCAGTGCGGCGAAGCAAGAATTTTGCGTCGCTGATAAGCGCACGTAGTAAAAAAGACAATCGGATTGTCGCGGAACGATGGCAGATGTGCCAAATGGCGAAATGGTGACGGCCCTCTTGGAGACGGCCGGCCCTCGGGCTGCACAGTTGGCACCGTGCGGCGCGAGGGCGCGCCGGCTCCAATGTCGCTCTCCTTAGTCACAACGAACTCCGCGGCGCGATGATTTTCACGCCTCCATGTTCGAGCTGTGTTCGCAATTCACGGGCGAACTCGACTGCTCCTGGTGTATCGCCATGAACACAAATCGTTTCGCCGCGCACATCGACATCGCGGCCTTCGACGGAGCGCACTTTGCCTTCGCTCAACATCCGCAGGACGCGCGGGGCGGCTTCTTTTGGATCGGCGAGCAATGCATCGGGCCGCGTCCGAGGAACCAGCCACCCATCATCCAGGTAGTTGCGATCCGCGAAAACTTCGCGCGCAACTTGCAAACCGTGCGCCTCGCCCGCACGGGCAAGCTCGGTGTTGTCCGGCGCAAACAGAATTAACTTCGCATCGACTGACACGATGGCCCGCGCTATCGCATCGGCCAGTTTCTCGTCGCGCACCGCCATATTATAGAGAGCGCCATGCGGTTTCACGTGGTTCGGTCGCATGCCAGCGGCGAAGGCGATGGCTTGAAAAATTCCGAGCTGATAAGCCACGGCGTCGAATACTTCTTCGTTACTTACCTTCAGTTCCTTGCGTCCGAAATTTTCGCGATCGAAAAAACTCGGATGCGCTCCGACGGCGACGCCGTGCTCCTTCGCCGCACAAACTGCGGCGTGCATCGTATCGGAATCGCCGGCGTGAAAACCCGTTGCGATGTTCGCCGAGCTAATGAGCTCGAACAATTTGTCATCGTGGCCGGAGCCTTCGCCGAGATCGGCGTTCAGATCGACTGATAATTTCATGAGCCCTGGAGACTGAGACCGATGCGGAAACGCTCGAGTTCACGCTCGCGCTCCAGCAAGAGCCGGTGCGCATCGGAGAGCGAGACTTCGCAAAAGCGAACATGATCGCCGGCGCGAAGTTGTGCCGCGATACCCAGATCGACCGTGATCACGTGCGCTATTTTCGGATAACCGCCGATGGTTTGGCAATCTCCCAAGAGCAAAATCGGCTTGCCACTCGGTGGAACCTGGATCGTACCCGGCGCGACCGCTTCAGACGTAAGATCGACATTGTCCTCCCGTTGCAATTCCGGACTATCGAAGCGCACGCCCATGCGATCTGAATCGGGCGAAACAGTGAACGCTACGCTCGCGAAATGTTGAATCGTTACATCGTTAAATCGGGACGAATCGATTCCGCGTACGAAGCGCAAAATCGGATCGCGCTTTGCTGGGCTTGCCCAATCGTGCGGCGCGGTCCACGAGGAAATTCCCGTTATAGGGGCGTCCTGCTTGTCCACCGTAGCTTTAGCGAAGGCGGGTGACTGCCGCGGTATGCCCAGCGGAATAACATCGCCATCACGCAGGGTGCGTCCCTCGAATCCACCAAAATTGCCCCGTAAATCCGTGGAGCGACTGCCGAGCACCAGCGGCACGTCGATCCCACCCGAAACAGCCAGCCAGCAGCGGCAACCAATTTGAGGCCGGCCGAATTTCAATTCTTCACCGGGGCGCAGGAAAGCCGTGTGACCGGCAGGCAACGCCGTCGATCCAATGTGCACATCAAATTCACCACCGCACCAGGCGACGATTCGCTCGTCATCAAAACGCAACTGCAAACCGCCGAGCGTAATTTCGAGTCCAGCCGCACGTTCACCGTTGCCGACGAGCAGATTCGCCACGCGCAACGCGAATGAATCGAGCGCGCCACTTGTCGAAACGCCAAACTGGCGCAAACCGGTCCGGCCAAGGTCCTGCACGCTCGTAAGAAATCCCGCGCGCTTTACAATTGCACTCATTGCATTGTCATCCTGATCCCGCAGTCGCGGGAGAAGGACCTCGCATAACCCCTTTTGATCACACTCATTTGCCCCGTACGTGCCGTTTTAACGAATCCTCAGCCGCGGTAGCCTCGGCGAAGGCGGCAAATTCCTCGCGTGTGATTGGACGAAAACGCACGCGATCCCCCGCCCCCAATAACGCAGGCGGATTTTTTGTCGGATCAAAAAGCTTTAACGGCGTACGGCCGATCAGATTCCAGCCACCGGGCGAACGTAACGGATAGATTCCCGTTTGCGCTCCGCCGATCCCGACAGAGCCGGGAGGAATTTCTTTTCGCGGCGTGTCCCGTCGCGGCGTCGCTAATTTCTTCGGCAGACCAGTCAGAAACGGAAAACCGGGGACGAACCCGATGCAGGCTACTCGGTATTCAGCTCCGCTGTGGAGATCGACCACTTCCTTTGTCGAGAGCCCTGCACGACGCGCAACATCATCGAGATCGGGAGCGAATTCGGGATCGTAACAAATCGGAATTTCGACCGAGCGGATCGCTCTTTTTGTTTTGCGGCGCTTGCCGCGGTCACTTCCCGCGGCTAGAACGTGGAGAATTTGCTCCCTTAACCAGCCGAACACCTCGTCCGGTCTTTCTCTGACTTTGGTGACGGCGACCGGATCGAAGAAAACCGCGACCGTAGTGTAGGCTGGCGCGAGTTCGATGACACTGGGAATGGCAGCGCTTCGAAGCTGCTGAAATGTGCGGAGGACTTCATCCAGCGTTTCCTCCGGCGAATCCTCGAATCGGTCACGCACCCGCACGATCAGCGCCGAATCTCCAAGGGGAATGATTTCCATTGGCGCTTAGACTTGGTTCAAACGAACAGGCTGATCTTCGCCGCGCCATCTTTCAAGATGATGCATCTTCTGCCGCCGAATTTTGAGGTGAAACAGCTTCAGCAACGTTTTCCACATGCTCTTTAATCTCTTGCACTTTCGGATGCACATCACGGATCAAATCATGTTCGGCCCGGGAAAGCCATTCGATGCGGGTTGTAATTTCGTGCAGTTCTTTCAACAGGGCGTCCTGACGCGCTGAGATGCGATGCATCCACCAAAAACAAACACACCAGCAGATTAGACCGATCCAAGTGAGCGCAAACATGGTCATATCATTGCGCCCGCTTCGCTTCGATCTCGATGTTGATCGCAACCGTTTGGCTGATGCCGGACACTGCTTCGGCCGCTGAGGTAAACATCAAATTGAAGTCGCGCCGATTGACTGGGTCGGTCATCACTGACCAGCGCGTCCGACTCGTGTCGCTGATCGGCGTCAGCAGCTTCACATGAAGGGTGATCGGCTTTGTAACGCCGTGCATCGTGAGATCGCCAAGTATGTCACCACTTTGAGGCCCAGTCCGTTTCACGCTGCTGCTCTTGAATGTAATCTGCGGAAATTTCTCCACGTTGAAGAACTCCGCGCTGCGCAGATGATCGTCCCGCTTTTTGATTCGCGTGTCGATGCTACGCACATCAATCTGTGCGGTCACCGACGAATTCTCCGGACGCTCACGATCGATTTCGATCTTGCCGCTGAACCTCGTGAATTTCCCATGGGTTGTGCCGAGAAATTGATGCACGGCGAAACCAATCGTCGAACCGGACGGATCGAACTTGTAAGTCTCGTTCGCCGATGCTGCAGGACTCAACGCGGCGATTGCGAACGTAGCGGTAAGATTTCTCAGAACTCGTCTCATAAACAGCGCTGTCATGTTGAGCGGAGCGAAACATCTCTGTCTATGGCTGGGAGACCGCTCTATAAACAATCAGAGATTCTTCGCTTCGCTCTGTCTTTCGCCTCTGCCCCGAGCGTTTTCAAGAGCGGCGTGCGGGAGAGCGGCAACCGGCCGAACAGATTTCCCAGCGCAAAGGCCGGGTCGGCTTTGAGGCTTTTCATATCGTGCACGCCCGCGATGCGCGCCAACTCGGTCTCAAAATACGCGACCGCGCGCGGCGTCGGATCGTTCGCATCCAGATAACCAAACGCCCGCCGCAACAGCGCAAACAATTCCGGCTCCCGATGATCGCGCTCGGTGCAAATCTCAATGAGCTCGACGAAGTACGCTGCTGTCTGAGTGCGCACATAATTGCTGCGAATTCCTGGAAATGGATTTGTCAGCACAGCTTCCGTAAGCGTATGCAAATCCGATTTGCGACTCCGCACGATGGAAATTTCCGCTTCAAAAAACAAATCTAGCTTCCCGGCGAATGGACTCTTCGCACGCCGCGCCCCTTTTGCGACGGTTTGGATACATCCACATGATTCCGTGCACCACGAAACGATCAGGCTCGTGTCGCTGAATTTCCGTTTGCGAAGGAGAATTGCCTCTGTGCTTTCCACTCGGCCGAATCTACCACACGAACGGTCCCGATTTTTGCAATTCGCAATCTTGCCAGCCATGATGAGTGATGCCCACGAGAATCACAGAAACTGCGCGCGTGCCGGAGGACATCAGCGGACGACAGCGGCGTGTTCCCGTGGGCGGCGTCACCTGGCGGCACACATTTCGCGCGCTGCGGTACCGCAATTACCGGCTGTTCTTCTGGGGTCAGCTCGTCTCGCTTATCGGCACGTGGATGCAACAGACTGCGATGAGCTGGTACGTTTACCAAATCACAAACTCAAAATTTCTGCTCGGTGTAGTGTCGGCGGTCGGATCTGCGCCAATGATGCTTTCATCCATCTGGGGCGGCGCGCTGGCTGACCTGTATCCGAAACGCTCGATCCTCGTTGCGACGCAGGCCGCCCAAATGATTTGTGCATTTTTGGTCGCTGCAGGCGTGTGGCTCGGCTTCGCAACGACTTCGTTCATCATCATCGTCGCCGCGCTGAACGGAATTGCGATGGGGTTCGACATGCCCGCGCGCCAGGCGTTTACAGTCGAAATGACCAGTCGCGAAGATTTGCTGAACGCGATCTCACTCAACAGCTCGATCGTGAATGGAGCGCGCGTCATCGGCCCATCCATCGCTGGCTTGATGATTGGCGCCGTCGGCGTGGCGATGTGCTTTTTCCTGAACGGCCTCAGCTTTATCGCCGTGATCGCGGGTTTATTGATGATGCGTCTGCCGCTTTTCGAGCGGAAAATCGAGATCGTTTCAGCAGGCGAGCACGCGTGGGAGGGAATTTTGTATTCGATAAAACATCCGCGTGTGCGCACGATTTTGCTGCTATTTTTAGCGGTCGGCGTTTTCGGCTGGTCCTATGCGGTGCTTATGCCTGCGTTTGCACGCGATGTGCTCGGACGCGGCGCAAATGGTTACGGAATTTTAATGTCCGCGAGCGGAACCGGCGCGTTGGTCGGTGGCCTGCTGGTCGCGACGTTTGGACATCTGCACACACCGCGCAAAATCGCGCTCGGCGGCGTCTGGTTATTTTCCATAGCCATGCTGGCGCTTGCGTTCGTTAAAAGCTTTCCGCTTGCGCTCGCCTTCCTCTTTGCCGCTGGGTTCGGAATGCTGCTGTTTTTCTCAACTTCCAACACCGTGCTGCAAACCATCGTGCCGGACGAGATGCGCGGACGCGTCATGGGCGTTTGGTCGCTCGTGTTCGGCGCAATGATTCCGCTTGGCAGCCTCGAAGCCGGAGTCGTTGCGCATTTTGCAGGCACACCCTTGGCGCTCGCGTTCGGCGCAGTCATTTGCGCCGCGTCGGCGCTCGTGACGTTGTGCGTGATTCGGCGACGAGAGGCGCAGAAAGGAAGGTGATTGCAGCGCACCGGGAATACGACGCGGGGGCGC
>DATEZD010000089.1:0-17471 GCA_035255865.1 Candidatus Udaeobacter sp. | reverse complement strand
CGCGGCTCAGGTAAGGTGCGTTTGAAACTCTGAAGAGTAGCGCACGCGTCTCTCGTGCTGGTTTCGGCGTCGCGCCGAAAAAATCTTCTCTTGGGAAGTGGACTCGCAGGGGCGTAGAGCCCCGGAAAAGTCCGCGATCGCGAGGACGCGCTCGCCAACTCGCGGGACGCGTGCGCTACCCCGGCAAATGCGGCGTCGCGGGATCGCTCACGTTCACTGTAACGGGGACCTCCGGCTCTGCTGTTGGCGCAGCGATCTTGCCCTTGCGCACCACCCGTTGCAGACCTGCGCGGTGCGCTGCGACATCGACCAGTTGCGCTACTCGCGATTTTAGTGCGCGCGCGCGCGTCCACAGGAACAGCAAGAACAGTCCGTAGGGAACAATAGACCACATCTCAACATGAGAAATGTTGAGCTGGCGATAGATCAACAGACTTACCGCAATCAAATTAAGGATGATCGTGGTGGTGACGAGCCGGCTGCGAAGCCGAACGCGGGTCAAACATTTTCCGCCGCCGTGGTATTCGGTGACAGTTTGAAGCGCTATGCTCCACCAAAAATTCCCATAGATCTGAATGTCCCACTCGTTCCATCCGCTATCGGTGGAATAGCGCCAGCCTTCTTCATCCAACAACTGAAAGATGGCCCCCAGCAAATAGTGACGGTCCCTCCCCTGTTCGCTCCAAAAGACTCGGCGACTCAGGCTGCCGGTGAAGCGTGCGCGTCCGGGCAAGTGTTCGTGTTTCCGAATCACGCTTGCCGGCGTACGTTTAAAGCGCAGCCAGGTAAAATAGCGAGAAAATCCGCGCACGAGCGGCTGGACGAATGCCAGGAGCATCACGAGCAGTCGCGCGTGCACCGTATCGAACTTCGGCTCAATCTGAGCGCGCACCATGTACGAAAGCGCCACGCACAGGGTGCCCCCGAGCATCAGGTAAGGAACGATGCGCAGCGCGGGCAGAAAAATTCCCAAACCGAAAAGAAAAGTCGTCAGCGCGAACCATTCAATACTGCTGAGGTACGCGGCTACATCTGATTGGGGCGCAGGATAAATCGATTGAAAAAATCCTTCCCCGAAAATTCCGTGGTAAATTATTGGGCGGTTAACAAACCAGCTGAAGCGCGGCGTCCCGTAGATTTGGCCGCGCCATTTCGCGGTGCCAGTCGGGCCAAAGAAAATTAAATGTTTGAAGCGCAGCAACGATTCCGCTTCACCGTAGCCATCTTGCTGTTTCAAGAAAGCGCGAAGAGTAAAACGCCGGTAGTGCCACACGATTGCAGTTGGACTGAATGCAATAACCCAGCCAGCCTGTTGGATTCGCCAGCAAAAATCGACGTCATCCCCGGCTTTGTGATATTCGGGATCGAAGCCGCCTGCGCTTTCAAATGCCCACCGGTAAAAAGCCATGTTACAGCCGGGAATGTGCTCGGCGATTGTGTCAGTAAGCAGAACATGACTTGGACCGCCGGGTGCGGCAGCAACGCACGCTTGAACCCAATTTTGTGCCGGCGGCGTGATGTTCGGTCCGCCGACTCCGGCATAATCGCCGCTGACAAGTGTGCCGATCAAGTAATACAGCCAATCGAAGTCTGCCATGCAGTCAGAATCTGTGTAGGCGAGCACTTCACCTTTCGCAGCCGCGGCGCCGGTGTTGCGGGCGTGACTCAACCCATGGTTGCTCTGGTGAATGTATCGCACCCGTGGGAACTGCGCCGCAATGTACGCTGTATCGTCGGTCGAACCGTCATCGACCAGAATAACTTCGTAATCGGGATAATTCAGTTTGCCTAACGAATCGAGGCACGCCGCAAGAGTTGTGCCGCCGTTGTACGAGCAGACAATGACCGAGACAAATGGCGCCCGCGGCAAAGAACGATGCGGCAAGGCCGAATCGTCGCGCCCCAGTTTTTCTGCAACCGTGTAGAACGCTTTCTTCGGTTTGCGCTCTCGCGTGACGATGCCAAATGCCCAGTCTGTAATTTCCTCACCGCCGGTGAACCATTCATCCGTCCATGTGAAAAAAATGGTTCCGGCCAGACCGCATTTTATCACGCTATCCACATGCCAACCGAGCATTTCAGCCTGTTCCTCCTGCGAATGCCGGATGGTGTCCATGCCGAATTCGCCCAGGATAAGCGGATGTTCGCCGGTGAGATTTTGCAGCCGCAGCAGGTAACCCTCGAAATCTCGTTGGTTGTGGAGATAGACATTAAAACAACAAAAATCAGCATTTTGCGGCAGCAGATATTCGGTTGGTGGATAGGTTGCATAGGAAAAAAGGGCATCCGGATCGATCGCGCGTCCGATGCGAATTAATTCCTCTACAAATTCAATCACCCGGCGCGCGCCGAGCCAACGCGCCATGGTGCTGGAAATTTCGTTGCCGACCAGGTAACCAAAGATTGCCGGATGCCCTGCGTGTGTTTTGACGGCAGTGCGAACGGCATCGGCAATTTGTCTGCGGGTCGACCTTTCACGCAGGAACTCAATATGTTTTTCCCAGGGAAGCGTCACCAGCACGCGCATCCCGGCGGCAGCACAACGATCAAGAAACCAGCGCGGCGGGGCATGATAAATCCGCACAACATTCAGACCGGCCTGGCGCATGAGAGCAAGATCGCCATCGACCTGCTTGGGTTTTCCGAGGTAATCTCCTTCCGCGTCCGGCTTGAAAGGACCGTAGGTAACGCCTTTGACAAAGAACTTCTTGTCTCCGTCAAAAAAGAATTTCGCCACTGGGCGAATTCGGGAGTTTGTCATACTTGTCATGTCGAGCGCCATTCTGTCATTCCGACCGAAGTCGAGGAATCTCTTACTTTAGGCAGAAGATTAAGCAGAATAATAAGAGATGTCTCGACTATCGCTCGACATGACAACTTTCCGCTCGGAATGACAAAGGAGAAATGCAATCTCGATCTCCGGCCGTTGTTCAATTCATTCTCTATAGGGGAAACTGTCAGCCTCCCCTACAAACCGGCCAAGGCCTCGCGCACAACCACGCCGGTCCGCTCGATGTCTTGCGCAGTGTGCGCCGTGGAGATGAATCCGGTCTCAAACTGCGACGGCGCAAAATAGACCCCGCGCTTCAAAGAAGCATGAAAAAATCGTGTGAACATTTTCAGGTCGCTGCGTTGAGCATCTGTGAGATCGACAATTGGCCCAGCAGCAAAGAACAAACAAAAAAGCGACCCGAGCCGGTGAAACGTTATGTCGATCTTTGCATGTTTGATCGCGTCCAGCGCGAGGTCTTCAAATTGCGCGCCCGATTCTTCCAGCAATTTCCATCCGTCGATCCTTTCCAGCTCGCGCAATTGCGCAAGGCCAGCCGCCATCGCCAACGGATTGCCGGATAACGTCCCCGCCTGGTAAACCGGACCATCTGGGGAAAGCTGGTCCATGATTTCCGCGCGTCCACCAAATGCGCCGACCGGTAGTCCACCACCGATTACTTTCCCCAGCGCGGTCAGATCAGGTTTAATTCCGTAAATCTCCTGTGCACCGCCGCGCGCCACACGAAAACCGGAGATTACTTCGTCAAAAATCAGGAGCGCGCCGTTCCTCGTGCATTCCTCACGCAAGACAGACAGAAATTTTTCCCTGGCAAAATAAAGGCCAGCGTTCGCTGGAATCGGCTCGAGGATCACGGCGGCGATTTCGTTTTTGTTTTCCAGAAACGCTTTCCTCAGCAATTCGGGATCGTTGAACGGCAACGAAATTGTCAGATCCACAAACGCTGGTGGCACACCGGCACTACTCGGCTGGCCGTGCGTCAGCGCGCCACTCCCCGTTTTCACCAGAAGCGCATCCACATGTCCGTGATAACAACCGTCGAACTTGATGATCTTGTCGCGTTGCGTGAACGCGCGCGCGAGGCGGATGCATGACATCGTCGCTTCCGTGCCACTGTTGACCATCCGCACTTTTTCGACGGACGGCATCCAGCCGCAGATCAACTCCGCCATTTCCACTTCGAGCGGATTTGGGATTCCAAAGCTTAGTCCGCGCGTCGCAGCCTCGCGCACCGCGTCCACGACGACCTTCGGCGCATGACCGAGAATCGCCGGTCCCCAGCTCCCAACGTAATCGACATATTCGTTTCCATCGGCGTCCCAAACCTTCGCGCCCTCCGCGCGTGCCACGAAAAACGGAGCACCATCCACGTTGCGAAATGCACGGACGGGCGAGTTGACACCGCCGGGGATGCGCTTCTGCGCGAGAGCGAAAAGTTCTGATGATTGCGAATTCAAAGAAGCAAACTTTCAACGCTCAACGCTCAACGTTCAACGCTCAAATCGGAGAAATTGTAGAGGCGTTCGCCGCGGCGAACGCCTATGTATCTACGGTCGGCGCTTGACTCCGAAAGCTTTCGCGAGTTGATACAAGCGCCGCTACAACGATATTGTCCGCTGTCGCACAAATGGCGGGGTAGCCAAGTGGTAAGGTCGCGGTCTGCAAAACCGCTATTCGCGGGTTCGATTCCCGCCCCCGCCTCCACAACACGCTCGGATTTCGTGACAAGCTAGCTTTTGTTCGACAATTTGGTTCGGTTGGTTCGCTCGCCGCCGGCCAGCTCACGCTAGTGGGCTTTCGTCTTTATGTTGCTCGGCTCCCGCCGGCTCCATTCCGGCCCCGTCGGTTAATAGGTAAAATGGGCCAGAAATCAGCCCGACAAACTGCCAGAATCACAACTAGTCGGATACACTTCCCTGAGTGACGACCTAAGTAAAATCGTCTTGACACCCTAAGGAGATGTATTCAAAACTCGACGTCATTAAACGGATCTGAATCAGGCGCAGGACATTCTCCCCGCTAGGTTCTTCGCCTCTTTCGGACCCTCTAATCACAGAGACAACGCAGCGGGGGAAAGGAAAGGAAGAACCGTATGAATCCACTGATTCAGTTTCAAACGATAATTTCCCTTTGGCGCGAGAGAGCCCAGGATTTTTTTTATTCCGGTTTCGAGAATTTTTGCAACGCCGGGAAAGATTTTCCTAAGGAAAAGGTAAGAGGCCCAAAATAAGAAAGGACAATTCTGCTATGCTTCATCGCCCTTGTGCTTGCCACCGCCTTCGCCGGGACTCGACTGAATCCCGTTGCCCTTAAGGGCCTAGCAAGAAAGGAAACATATGTCAAAAGAAGCAATCTCGAGCGCGGAACAAAAAGCCGAACGAGTTCGAGAATCTCCTGCGGATTGCTCGATTCTTCTCCCACACGAAGACTCTTTGTTCTTACGCCAGAACGATTACTGGGTCATTCAGTATCACGGTCACACCGCATTTCTTAAATCCACGCGCGGTCTGGAATGTCTCGCTGTCTTGCTTCGCAATTCAGGCCGCGAATTCCATGTAAGGGAATTGCTCGCCCACCCGCTAGACGCATCAACTTTGGCTGCGGCCGCCGTCCATGGGCGGCACGTCATGGGCAGACTCTGCGCCGGCCTCCCAGTGTTGGACGGACAGGCGAAAACAGAATGCAAACGCCGACTCAACGAGCTGCGGCAAGACTTGAACGAAGCCGGGCGATTCAACGATCCCCAGCGGAAGACCGAGGCACAGAACGAGGTACAAGTGATCGCCGACTATCTCGCATCCGCCGTCGGACTTGGGGGCAGGGATCGCAAGACTTGCTCGGACACCGAACGAGCGCGTTCTGCGGTGACAAAATGTATTAGGAAAGCCATCCAAAAAATTGGCGACGCAATCCCATCCCTCGGTTACCACTTAGCCACTAGAATCAAAACTGGATACTTCTGCTCTTACAACCCGCACCCGGATCGTCCCGTCACTTGGAAATTTTGATCCTTCGGTTTTTCCGCAGTTGTGACGCCGAAAGTCACACTGTGACGTGAAAAGTCACGCCCCCCGCCTCTTTCCAGCACGCGTGGCGGGCTCTCTCAAAAATGCGACAACGATCTCCGCGATTTTTCGCCGAAGCGAGAACCACATAACTATCCGGGCAGGATAGCAGGAGCGCGTGTCCAATCGATTCAATGAACGATGTTGCAGCGGCGAAGTCTGGATCGGAAGTGAGAAAACTCCTACCACGCAGGCGAGGCACCTGCATCTCGCCGCTGACACAGCCCTTACCTCGGCGCTGTAGCAGGCGCTTTCTTGGCAGGATGCTGGATCGAATCGTTTCCTATCACGATCAGCTCCCCGTTAAATGGCGGCGCGGCTTTCGCCGGAAAAAGCGGTCGCAAAACCGCAAACGCTTGCGAACTAATCGCGATGGAAACGATCATGATCGCTGCTGCACATCTCATGGTCGGCGCTCTTAACAGATTCCGACAGGATGACAAGTAAAATTTTTACCTAGGTGATTCGGGATTCGTTGAAACGTCGCATCGTGGGCGACCCGCGAACGCTTGCCGCGCGACAGCAGAGCGCGTTACATCGTCCAATTAACTTGGCGAAGCCAGATTCCAGTTTGCGATTTGAGGTTTCCGGTTATTTTTCCACGCTGATGCCACAGTTTGCTTATCGTGCCCGCAATTCCCAGGGGGGCTTGGTTGAAGGGGTGCTCGATTGCGCAGATCGAGCAATTGCGATCCGGCAAATTGAATCGCAACACTGTATCCCGGTTCGGATCGAAATGCTTGGCGCTGAACCGAAGGTCGTAGCGACGGGCGCCGCGCGACCTGAAGCTCCCACGCGCAACCTAAAAATCCCGCACGGCCAGTTGCTCATTTTCACCGAGCAGCTGGCCCATTTGCTGCAAGCTGGCATGACCCTCGACGAAGCATTGTCGATTCTAGAAAAGCGCCTGAAGCAGCCACGCGTCCAGCAAATGACGCATTCGTTGCACCAGGCGTTGATCGATGGTCGGAGTTTTTCGCAAGCGTTGAGTGAGCTGCCTCGAATTTTCGAGCCGCTCTATGTGAATCTGGTGGCTGCAGGCGAGGCGAGCGGGGCGCTGCCGCAAATTCTGCTGCGGCTGGCCAAGCATTTGATGCAGGCAAAAGAACTTCGAGATCGCGTGCAACAGGCGTTGATTTATCCGGCATTTCTCGCGCTGGCAGGCGCAGTGCTCGTTACGATTTTCATCACCTTCATGGTGCCGCAGTTGACGGGGTTTATGGCGCAAACTGGCGGTTCGCTTCCATTGCCCACGCGGATTCTGCTGCAAATTCATCATGCGATCACAGGCTATTGGTGGGTCGGCGTCATCGCAGTGATTGGCGCAATCATTGGTTTCCGCGCCTTTGTGCGGGCTGAGGAAGGACGCATCGCATGGGATCGTTTTAGGCTGCTGATTCCCGGATACGGCGGGGTCATTCGCCACCGTTACTACGCGCAGTTCGCCCGGACATTGGGAACCCTTATGGAAAACGGCGTTCCACTTCTTCGTTCACTTGACCTGGTAACTGAAATCGCTGGGAACCGTTTTCTCGAACTTAAGCTTGGCGAGGTGCGGCGGGCTGTGATCGACGGCGCGACGCTCTCTGCCGCTTTGCAAGCGCAAAAACTTTTTCCCGATTTGTTCACCGACATGATGTCAGTGGGAGAACAAACCGGCCATTTCGCCGAGACCATGCAAGCAATCGCCGACGTTTATGAGCGCGAACTTGACAAGAGCGTCGGCATAATCTCGCAACTGATTCCGCCGGTAATCATCGTGATAATTGCCGTTCTGGTTGGCTTGGTTGTTTTCAGTATTCTATCGGCTGTTTTTGAGATGACACATAGTTTGCAAATCAGACCGCGTTGAAACTGAAGGCTTGCAAAACGGCTGTTTGCGAATAATCTCGCGAACCCCGATGCTAGCTCGCGTTGTTCTTGCGATCTTCTTCGCTGCGGTTTCCCGCGTATATGCGCAGGAAGCTTTGAGCGACGCCCTGCCTTCTCCCGCTGATATGATCGCGCAACCGGTCCCCGAAAGCGCCTGGCTTGACCTGCGCCAAACCGCGCCTCGCAATTCGAAAACGCAAAACGCGCCGGCATGGGTGGAAGCACTTACTCTTTTGCCAGGCCAGACAACCGAGGGCGGTGGGATGTCCAAGAGCATCTTTCGCATCCGCGTGACGCAACCCGGCCCGGAATATCGAATTCTCTTTTTCCGGTTGTTCTTCGACGATAAAGCGAATCAGCAGCCTCAGTTGATCGCGTGGGACGAATCTGGCACGCATATTTTGCGCTCGGGGACTCTTGGAGTCGGCATGAATCTGCCCAGTTCAGATTCTGTCGTCATCCCGATGACCGGCGCTTCTGCTATCGATATCGAGGTTCCGGGCGATGGAAAAACGATCCGTGGAGTGTATCTCGATTGGATGACAAGCAGCGAGGTGGTGCATCCGGTGAATGCGGAACATCGTGATATAATTCCGGAGCCGTTCTCGTCAGTGCCCACGTTGCACGCGGCCCCAGAAGATGTTGAAAATTTTGGAACCGTCACGGCAACTCTCGCAGCCGATCCGATCCGGGTTGATGGACAGACCCAGGAAAGCGCCGCGTTCCAATTCCCAATTGAAGCGCAACCGCTGACCGCGCTATTGACTTTCGAAGTCGCAAATCCTCGCATTGATTCTCCGCCGGAAGTTTATCTCAACGGCCAGGATATCGGGCCAGTTTCTCTGACCCTGCCGGACCTGGCTGACCCAGGTTATCGCGGCGAAGTCGAACCGCTGAGCCCGCAAATGCATTTCCACTATACCGGGTGGCTGCGCGCCCAGAAAATTGTGCCGGCCACAATTTTAAAAGTGGGAACGAATGATCTGGTCGTTGTTAACGGAGCTGACGGCGGATCTTCCGCGATCCGCGCAACACAGATCCAATTAAAGTATATTTGGGATAAATCGGATTATCTTCTGCACACGGTCCACTAGCAATTCTCGAAGACTAGCGTAGTGTAGGCGCGCACAGGACAGAGGGACACGCCTATATTTCAGATGAGAACAAAAAGAAAACAACAGGGCTTCACGCTACTGGAGATCATGCTCGTGGTGAGCATCATCGTGATCATACTGGGAGTAGCGATTTCAAAACTTGGCAATACGACTGCTATTGCCAAAACCATGCGCGTTCAGGCTGACATTCAGGCAATCAAGACACAGCTGCAACTCTACGAAAGCATGAACGGGTTTTACCCATCAACGGAACAGGGTTTGCAGGCGCTGGTAAGCCAACCGCAGAGCGACCCGCGGCCTACTCGCTGGTATCAGTTGTTCAAGGAGATGCCCAAAGATCCCTGGGGCAGCGATTATATTTATCGCAACCCTGGTCTGAAAAACCCAGGCGGCTACGATTTATATTCGGCAGGGGCCGACCGCCAACCGGACACTGGAGACGACGATTGGGGCCAATGATAGCCGTCGCGAAGCGATCTCCGCAACTTACTGCTTGGCGGCTGCCGCAGCTGGGACCCGATTAGGCACCTTCGGTGCACTTCCGGGGTTGCGCTGAATCACACCGCGCGCATGAGGCCGAGCGGCGTCTCGAGACGGAATCAACTGCTGCACTTCCGCCGGCACCCCGGGAGGTAAATTCTGTAGGGCCGGGTTAGGAACATTGGTCATCCGGTTAGGCATCGCAGGCACGGGGGGCGGTGGCAACGGTTTGGAAGCAAGACCTGCATTCGGCCCGGACTGTGACAGAAGCGCCTGATTAAACGTGAGGGTCGCAAAATTTCCGTCCTTGCTAATTGTCACCTTGGTCGCCCCTACCTTGTCAGACCATTCGATGCTGGTGATGGTGTAGCCGTCCACAGGCTCCTTGGTGGTAAGGTATTTCTTGAAGTTGTGATCCGAACTGGAAGCGAGCGTCACCATATCGCCGTCGGGCGAACGCGCCGCGTTAGCGATGTAAAGGTCTTTTGCAAAATCGGGCGTAGCCGCAGGCGCCGCCACCTCCGTCGCGACGGCGAATGGTGAATGATCCACCATCTTTGAGTAGCGATCGAAGTTAAACCGCGGCGGCAGCACTTCCTCGGCCTGAGTGTGGATCGCTCCGAGCAGAGCGAGAATGAGTATTAGCATCACGCAATGTTTCATAAGCTTGCTGGTATTATTTACTTCGTTTGTTGCGCCGGCGCAAACCACCGGGCGATTTTAAGTTTGCCGCGCATCATTGCGGGATCGCTCCCATCGATGGCCAGATTAACATTTTCGAACACGATAAAAGCGTCGGGCCGTTGCACGTCGTAAAGGAAATGCACCAATGGCGGCCAGGGGCTTTTAGTTTCAATAGAGGCAAAAACCGTCTGGTGATACGGCGTGGTCTCCCCGGGGCCGATCTGGGGATTCTCGACCAGAATGTTATATTTTTCGGCCACCTCCTTCAATTGATCAAGCAAGGCGGAGGCTTCCGCTGGATTCTTAAGAGTAGGTTGATGTTGCCGCATCCATTCGTCGCGTTTCATCCAGAGATCGCGTTCTTTCACGTAGAGAGCTTGCTCAGCCATTGTGGCCTTGCGCGTTGCCAGCTCCTTGCGGGCGACACCGAGTACGCCGAAAATCCAGCTTAAGATCCAAAGATTGAGCAGCACGACCACGATCCCGGCTACGATCAATGAGAGCAGGCGCTCGCGTGGATTCATTCGTTGGTACCACGCCGGGATCATCTTGGTTTTCCCTCCACTCGAAACTGCGCGTGGTTATTCGGCAAAATACGAGGCGCGGCCATGTCAAATTGGAAAGCCCGCAACTCTGGATTCTTTTTTATTTTGTCGATGAATTCGTAAGCAAGAGCAGCCGTATTTGCTTCGCCATCCACGGAAATCTGCCGTGCCGACTGGTTGTACGCTGTAATGCGCACGTCTGCGGAGGGCAGGCTTTCGAAGAGGTCCTCCAGCATTTCGACCGGGTAATAATGCCCGTCAATCGCCGGCGCGAGCGCTTTCCACTTTGCTTCTGTCGCGCGCACAAACTCGGTTCCGGGCGCGTCGCGCCTAATACGCCGGTCAAGCCATCCTATTTGAAACCGCATTACGCCAAGATACAGCAGCAAGAGAAAGAGAAGCGCGCCGTAAGCGCCACCTGCCCAAAGGAGTCGTTTCTTCCATTCTGCCTGCCTCACTAAGTGCAAGCGACGGCGTCGCCAGTTTTCCGGCAGAAGGTTGAGCTTAACCGGGGCTGGCGGAAGCTCGATGCCAACTATTTCGGTGGGGCTGGAAAGAATTCCCTGTACGGTGTCGCGCAGTTCGTAGCAGGTCTCATCCAGCAACACATTTGGAGAGGAGGCATCTATCCCCTGTAGCTCGGCGCTCAATCGCAACTGTGGCAGTTCAAGTTGCAGCTGCTCGCCATTACTGCCTTCAAACACCCGGGCAAGACTCAGTTTGCCGTTCTCTGTCATGGCGTAAACGAGCGTCTCGCCCTCCGGATAAATCAGAACAGCATTTCCCTTGGGAGCATGGGTGCTCGCGCGCTGCACGGCATAGACGGTGATTTGTCGTGGAATGTAACCGCGCTCCAACAGTGGCGAAGCCATGTCTTTAAGTTGTTCGTTTCTGATTGCCACGGCTGAAACCACGCTCTCGTTCTCGTCTTGCTCGATGAGTTCAAAATCGGTTGTCACTTCATCCGCCGCGAACGGCAGCAGTTTCTCGATCTGGATACGAATCATTTCAGGAAACTCCGCCGGATCCACACTGGGCAGGCGAAATCGTTGGGCCAGCACAGCCGAGACAGGCAAGCCCAGTATAAAATCGTCAGTCGCAGTTAGCAGCGGCACTGCCTCGTCCAGCGTTTGCAGCTTGCGCACATTCCACGAGCCGTTCTGCCCAGCTTTGGCCGCAGCAGCTTCGCGTACCGATGAGGGCTCAGCCGAACGGACAAAATTCCAGCCATGCGCTGTTGGAATTATGAAAATAGATGGCGTTCCGGGCTCGATATCAAAGCTCCTTCCAACTGAATATTTGAGGCCGACCAACTCCGAGCACAGTTGTGCTGCCAGCTGGTGCCCCACCCGACACAACCTGTTTCAACACTATCATTTGTACGGAGCGCGCAACCTCACCTGATTTTCCGACACTCACGATGTGCATGACTGGGCCTTTAAATTGAACCAACGCCTGAATCTGTTGAAATTGCTGTGGATTCAAACCTAACGCAGCTAGAACCTCAGGTGGCACCGATGATCCACCAGTCGTAACGAATTGAAAATCATCATCCGTTCCATCGATTCCATCGGGCCCCTGCCTTAACTGAAGGAAACGATCAACCCCATCGTCTCCCAAGCCCGGCAACGCGCGCAACACATCGCGCGATGCCGAAGCGAGATCGATAGTACCACAGTTGCCTACCACGGTGAAATCCTGCTCCCAGCCAGGCTTGGACGTAAATTCCTCCCAGCCACAGACTTTTTTCAGTTCATCTACAGAAAACAGCTGACCAGCGTGAGGCGGATGATAATTATCGGTCTCGGGACACGCGTTGAGGTGCTGAAGTCCTCTATTTTGCGACACCCAATCGAGCAGAGAATCCATCATGGCGTCGAGGTCGTTTAAGTCTATGCCTTTGAGATTGAGATACCGGCGAAGAATTTGCAGTTTGTTCGGATCTTCACCCTGGGTAAGGAAATTCAAATTCAGCCGACCGCACTCCCCGGTTATCTGTACGTCGTAACTGTCTCCGCCGCCCATTTGCCTGTGCAAGTTTGGCGAGCTCGGCGTGATCTCCCGGCATAAGGCAACGTCGGCGCCCGAAGCTGCCATTGCTTCAGCGGCCAAAACCCGGTTCGCATTGCTGGAAACCACGAGGCGCGAATTGATGCTGAGTGCCCATGCGATCACCATCGCGCTGAGCAAAAATAGCGCCCAAAGTGCCAACAGCAGTGCAGCGCCCCGATCTGATTTCAATTTTTCAGGAGGCCCTTTCATTGGAAATACGGTGTTCGTCTTAGTGGAATAATTGCTTCCCACGGCACAGCTGAATCGGTGCGTCCCACGGTAATCTTGATAAGCGATGGCAGGCGGCCTCCCGGCCACCGCGGCAACCAATTATTCGCGCCCGGATCGAAATAGCTGATTTCGAGGCTGGTCACATTCTTGATCAAGGGCACCCAACTCTCCTGTGACTCGCCAAGGTCGGAACCTTTTTGCGGTTTTCGTAAGAAACCAAGATCCAGCCGGTCGCCTTTTCCGCTTTCCGGTTGCAACCGCAGCGTAACGTCAAAGTCACCCGCCGCGTAGCGAGTTAGCAATGCCGGTCCCGCGCCACAACTCCACTTTATTACGTCGCGCTCGCGATCGCCCATCTTGAGCGGCTCTCCGATCATGTTCGCACGCAGCGGACTCAGGCTTTGCCATTGGGCCGTGAGCAAATCACGTAACCCGTCATATTGCGCATCCTCAGCAGCTGTACCCGACGAGAGCTGCAGCGCGATCATGTTTGCTTGCACAAAGCGAAAAATCGCCAGCGACATCATTCCCATGATCGTCACCGCCAGCATGATCTCGAGCAACGTGAACGCGCGCAGGTTCCCCGATTCGCCGATTCGCCGACTCATTCTCTCATTCGGACCGGTAAACATAAAACTGAATCCGTTTCGACTGCGCGACGCCGGCGTGCTGCCATTGGGCAGTCAACGTGACAAGATTAATTCCGCTCAGGAGCGTCTTGTCCTCTTCGGTCAGCTCCGCAAGCGCACTTTTCTGGATCAACCTTATTATGCCGTAGTTGCTGTTGATCTTGAATTCCTTCTCTGGGTCCGGCACACCCGGCGCCGCTTGAATTACCGCCATCCGATCGGATAAAATCTGTCGCACAGCGCTTTCCTCCGCGCTGATCGTGCTCGCATTGAGACAATTCGCGACCGCGCGTCCGAGCGCGATCACACCCACAGCAAAGATCGCCACGCCGAGAAGGACCTCGTAGAGGGCGAATGCGCATCTCAGTCTTGCGCGAAGCTGCATTCGTCTCGCGGGCGCCATTGCAGTATTGGAGTATTGCAGCGTTGGAGTGTTCGAAATTCCACTACTCCGTCTCGCCATCACTCCATTTCTCCGATGCTGCTCACCGTGCTGCATACTGGGTAATCTCCGGCTGCGCAGTGAGGGGCGAATAACTTGCCGTCCATAAACCAACGGGGCCCCTGAACTGAACAATCGCTGGTTCGCAGTTTCCCGATGGCCAGAATATCCATTCAGCTGGATGCTTTTCCGCCAATGCTGCGGTCAGCGACAGTCTTAGCACGCTTCCCTTGCCGAGACGAAATTCCGCCGTGGGCTTGACTTCTTCATCTTCTCCAAAAACTTCCGGACGCAACAGCACATGCCCCTTGCTCCACACGATCAAGTACGGCCTGCGCTCCATCACACTTCGCTGCTGCGCCTGGCGCACGAGAGTGTTGAACCCGTCCAGAGATTGCTTCAGCCGCCTGCTTGCGATGACGCCGCTCAAGCTGGGCACCGCTAGCATGAGCAACAACATCAGTATGAAAATGGACAGGGCAATCTCGATTAACGTAAACGCCCGAAAACGTTGCACCGCCGAAGTTACTCGATCGACGCAAAATCACAACCGGGGCCCCAGACAAATCGCGGGCGCCCGCAATTCCCGACGGATTAAATGACGCGCCAGCGTGTCCTTCGCACTAGCAAGCCGCCGCTAAAAAAATGCAACTGATCGGCAGCAGTTAGGTTCTCTCTATGATAAGTTTCCAGCTGAAATGAAGCTTGTTCTGCGCATTAGTGTCGTCGCAGCCGCGCTTTTTGTGATCGCAATGCTGGTTTGGGAGGGAGTCACCGCACACGGCGCACCTGATCCTATGCGCCCCAATACCAGCCCGACCGTCGCGTTCCTCGATATCGGCGTTCTGGTGTTTCGCGAGGGATTGGAATGCATTCTCGTCTTAGCCGCTATCACCGCCAGTATGACTGGCCCGAAGCTGGTGCATCGTCGGCCGATCGGTTTAGGTGCGGGCCTGGCGTTTGTAGCGACCTTAATCACGTGGTGTGTTGCGGTGCGCATTGTCGACTCGCTTAGCGACAACATGTCAGCGCTCGATCTCCAAGCCGCGACGGGACTGCTTGCCGTGATTGTTCTGCTAGTGATCATGAATTGGTTTTTCCATAAAATTTATTGGGGCGGCTGGATTCGCGCCCATAATCGCCGACGCAAAGTGTTACTGGAAAATGCGCGTGCCGCTGAGATCTCACAGTCGCGTCTCTGGTGGGGACTGATCCTGCTCGGATTCACCTCCTTGTATAGGGAAGGCTTTGAAGTCGTGCTTTTTTTGCAAAGCTATAATCTGAGGTTGGGCGGTGGGGTGGTACTAAAAGGGGCGCTGCTAGGCATGGTGCTGACAGGAATGGTGGCCGTGCTGACCTTTTTCCTCCAGCAGCGGTTGCCGTACCGCAAAATGTTAATCACGACTGGGATTCTCCTGGGAGTCGTGTTGCTCGTTATGGTTGGCGAACAAGCGCAGGAAATGCAGTTGGCACATTGGATTTCCACAACGCCGATCGACTCCTTGACGCCTTACATTCCACCCTGGATGGGTCTTTGGTTCGCAGTGTTCCCAACAGTTGAAACACTCGTTGCGCAACTGATTGCAGCAGTACTCGTGATTGGCTCCTATTACGCCGCGCGGCACTTTGGTGGCGGCTCAGCGGGCGGCACCGCGCTGGAAGCTCGCGCACCCGGCATGGCTGCTATTAACGCTTAACTAATCAGTTCTTCTGGGACGCGGTTGGAGCACGGAACTAGTGGGCCCGCCGCGTATAGCGCGATTCCAGTTGAACTGAATCGCAAACTTTCCACTTTAGGCGGATGATTACGCCCAATTACGGTACTCTCAGACTGGTTAGAATCATTTTCGCTCTTTCTGTATTCCTTCTCGCCTCTTCTCTTCGATCGGCTTCATCCCCCACCCCAGCGTCAACGGGAGCGATTGATGAAAAGTTGTTCAATGGAATGCGCTGGAGACAGATCGGTCCCTTTCGTGGCGGGCGCGCACTGGCAATCGAAGGTGTCGTTGGTGAGCCCGACACATATTATTTCGGAGCGGTCGCAGGCGGCGTCTGGAAAACGACCGACGGCGGCGCGAACTGGATTCCACTTTTCGATAAGCAACCGATTTCTTCGATCGGCGCGATCGCAGTCGCGCAATCGGATCACAATGTGATTTACGCCGGCACGGGCGAAGGAGCCATTCGCGGCAATACCACGTACGGCACCGGAGTCTTCAAATCGATCGACGCCGGAAAAACGTGGGAGAACGTTGGCCTTAAGGATACGCGGCAGATCGGCGCGCTGATTGTCGATCCAAGAAATGAGAATGTGGTTCTGGTCGCGGCGTTGGGTCACGCGTTCGGTCCAAACCAGGAGCGTGGAATTTTCCGGACGACCGACGGCGGAAAAACGTGGACGAAAGTTCTATCAAAAGACGAAAACACTGGCGGGATCGACATCGTTTTCGATCCGCACAATCCGAACATCGTGTTCGCGTCGCTTTGGCAAGCGCGGCGGCAACCGTGGTTTTTCTCCAGTGGCGGCCCGGGCAGCGGACTTTACCGTTCGGAAGATAACGGCGTGACGTGGAAACGTCTCGAGGGCAATGGTCTTCCGGGCGGAATCCTGGGCAAGATCGGCATCGCTGTTTCTGGAGCTGATTCCAATCGCGTCTATGCGATCATCGAGGCCAAGGAAGGCGGTCTCTACCGCTCGGATGATGCGGGCCAGCATTGGACTCGTGTGAATGACGATGGACGGTTTCGCCAGCGCGCCTGGTATTTCAGCAAAGTTTATGCTGACCCGAAGTCAGCGGACACAGTTTACGTGGTAAACACCGGACTCTTTAAATCGGTCGATGGTGGAAAGAATTTCACTCTCTTGCCCGCGCGTCACGGCGATCATCACGGGCTCTGGATTGATCCGACGAACCCAAATCGCATCGCGAACACCAGTGACGGCGGCGCCAGTGTCTCTACCGACGGCGGCAAATCATGGACAACGCAAAACAACCAGCCCACCGCGCAATTTTACCACGTCGCTGTGGACAACGCGTTTCCCTACCACATTTACGGCGCGCAACAGGACAACTCGAACGTCTGCATCGCGAGCCGCACTGATTGGGGCGCGATCGGACGGCAGGATTGGTTCGAAGCAGGTGGCGGCGAATGCGGCTTCGTCGTGCCCGACCCGCGCGATTGGCACATCATCTATTCAAACAATGAAGGCTTCATCAATCGCTACGATAAACAGAAAGAGGAAGTGCAGGACGTTAGTCCCGTGCCGATCGATAATTCCGGCCATGGTGCCGTCGATCTCGCCCATCGTTTTCAATGGGTCACCCCGCTGATGCTTTCACCGCATAACCCCGATGTGATTTACACTGCCGGCGAGTGCGTTTTCAAATCCACGGATCACGGACAAAGCTGGACACAAATCAGCGGTGATCTCACGCGCAACGACAAATCGAAACAGCAGCCAAGTGGCGGCCCGCTGACGAACGACATCACTTCGGTCGAATATTACGACACGGTCTTTGCGTTGGCCGAATCGCCGGTAAAACAAGGAACCCTCTGGGCAGGC
>DATEZD010000088.1:0-24139 GCA_035255865.1 Candidatus Udaeobacter sp. | reverse complement strand
CCGAGCACGAGACACGCATTGATCCCGCCATCGTGTGTGGAAGTACCGGGTTGAGCTTTACCACGGGGACAAATTACCCGAACACGCTTGCGTTCGATATCACGAAATAACACAGCGGTTTCCGCCGGGTCAATATCGCCTCCAACGTGTTTGGGCAACGGTTTGTCGGAGGGCTCGAGCGGGGTTGGTATCACCTATCTAGTTCGGCCGACGCACCGCAGCCGCAGCAGACGTCCCACTTCATCTCGACTCGTGGAAAGGTCGCTTGCGCCAGCGGCCGGGGATCGATCCAGACCGAATGCCCTGAGAACGGGATTACCGCGTAGCGCTCGGCGTGTTGCATGCAGTCGACGCTACCGTGGCAGCCAGTCGGATCAACGAACGCGACAAAATCTTGGAACCGACTTTCGCAGGTCCCGCGCGGCCTGATGTCGCCGCCGGCGAAACCCACCCCCCAACCCCCTTTCATCCCGCCGCTGCGTACGCAAACGCACGTAAGCGGCCTTTCGAACGCGCGATGAATTTCGTCCGGCATAGTAATGAAGGAGAGCTCAGGTATCACCGGTTTGAACTCAAGACGACCTTCTCTGTTACCCTTGAAGCCCAGCGGGCCGATCGTGCCGAGAATGACTTTTCCGCTCTTGTGCCCACCGTCCGCGTGGCACGTGCAATCGTCGCCCGGCGTGTCGATACACCCTTCGGTGCTCACGTCATAATTGAGTTCGGTGGCGCTGAACCCAGTCCACAGACTTGCCGGCCGTGAGTTGTCGGCGAGCGGAAAACGCAATACGGTCCGGATTGTTCCCTGGCAGTCGTGTTTGCCGTAGGGGTTAGACACATACTCCACCTCAATGCGACCACCGAGAGCATTGTCCCCCGGACAAGGCTTTACCTGGGATGGTTGGGGAACTGGCGGCGCTTGTGCCGCCGTGAAACCGATACTGACGGCAAGCAAAGCCAGGCCAAGAAGGGACAACAGACCGGCGAGTCCGAAAATCAAAATCTCGCGTCGCATCATTGAGTTTGGTCCCTTCCGAATAAGTTTTTGTGCGCCGTCATTACGTCGTTCCATGTTGCGACGCTGACCGACGAAACATACCGAGATCAACGTAAACTTGGGAAGCCGTTGCGATGAGCACAAATGAAAAGCTATTGTGGCGCGACTGCTTCCGCTCTCTTCTGCCATTCGTCCGCCAGCGCACTATCGGCAGAAACGCCGACGCCTTCGCGATAGGCTTTCGCTAGATTTCGCATCGCGTCGCGATTTCCTGCGTCGGCGGCTTTGCGAAAGAGCGCGGTGCCTTCGGTGGGATCGCGATCAACGCCGCGGCCATTCATGTAAAGCAGGCCGAGATTGTTCATCGCGGATGTGTTCCCAGCGTCAGCCGCGCGCTGGTACCATATCGCAGCCAGCTCTTCGTCGCTGTCCACGCCGCGGCCATTCGCGAGCACGAGCGCAAAGTTGAACATGCCTTGGGCATTGCCATCGTAAGCGGCCGCTTCGAAATAACGCGCGGCGGTCTTTTCGTCCTTGTTAACGCCGACGCCGCTTGCGAATCGGTTGCCGAGATCGTTCATCGCCTTTGTGTCGCCCGCAGCGGCAGCCTTTTCCATCCAGCGCTGCGCTTGCGCCTTGTCCGCCGCGACGCCCTCGCCCCGGTCGTACCGTTCTGTGACCAAGCGCATTGCTGTCGCGTGGCCGCCATCGGCAGCCTTCTGCAACCACACCAAGGATTGTTTCTCGTCCCGGGCTACACCTTGCCCATTGGCCAACAATTGCGAGACCAGCGTCATCGCCTTGAGATCTCCGGCGTTCGCCGCTTTCAACGCCCAGCCGAACGCAGTTTGTGCATCGGGATCATTTTCCTCCAACAGAGAAAGCGCGAGCGCGCTCATCGCTCGCGGATCATTTGCCTGTGCCCCTTTTTTCAACCACTCTCGGCTGTGCGCTTTGTCCGCCGGGACGTCGGCGATTCCGAACTCATAGATCGAACCAAGCATGAACATCGCGGTAGTGTCACCGGCCTTCGCCGCGGTCTCGGTCACGCCCAACGCTTTTTGCATCCATTCCTTCGCACGCTCCTCGTTCTTTGGGACGCCGTCGCCAGCGCGATAACACCGCGCCACATTGATCATCGCCGGCGCGTGACCTGCTTCGGCTGATTTGCGGAAAAGCTCGAACGCTTTGGCGCTGTCCTGCGCAAAACCGGCCCCGGTGAAATAACGATAGGCGAGTTTATTCATCGCTACCGGGTCGCCTGAAGCCGCGTCGTGCTGAAGTTTTTCCAATGCTAGCACGGGTGGCGGAGTCGGCGCGGCCAGAGCCGACGTCAGCCAGAACGCAGCAAGAGCAATCGGAAAAATTCGAGGCATTGGTCAGATGGGATCAGCGCCGAACATTTTGCGCACCTCGTTCCACCATTCGTGCCAGAAATCGCCCTCGACGTGGTTGATTGCGTCTCGCGCCTTTTCTCCGAGTTTCGGCGGTGCTGCTGAGGGGCCGGGATTCGCCTCGTGGTGCGTCACCTGGTCGAAGGCCGGGCCGCGAAACAAATGCATTTCAAACGCAGCGTCCGGGTCTTTCGGCTCGTCGCGCTGATATGGGCCGCCCTTTTTGCTCGGCTCTGAATGGCTGCCGCCGTGCGTATCGGAATCTTGGCGCTTGTAGTGCTCGCCCTTATAATTGGCGTCTGTAATATTGGCGCTGCGGGGATCGTAAGTCGCCTTGAATTCTCGCGTGTAAACCGCGCTAACGCGGTTAGAATCGACCAATTCCTGGCTGTGCGTGCAGAGTTTAATGGTGCCGGTGATTTTGCCGCCCTCCATCGTTCCGGAGAGAAACTCCGAGCGCCTTACGGGAGCGTCTGCACCAATTGAACATACGCCGCCGCCCGGCAAAAAATACGCTTTAAACGAATGCGAACCTGCGCGCTTCGGGTTACCGACCTCGACGGAAACGATAAAACTTTCCCCCTGACAGGTGGCGAACCATTTGTCGTTCCAGCAGCTGTAATCCGCTGGCTTTTTCGGCGGCGGTGCCGCGAACGCGGACGACAGGAACAGGATTAACCAAACACGCTTCATCGCACTTGAATCATCCCGGCGTGCTTTCCGCCGCGGCAAATGCGCGCGCGAAAAGCAAAGAGGCGATAAGATTGCGTTTCATGTTAAACGCGGCGTTTCATTTTTTTATGGTGATCTCGACGCGCCGGTTTTTTTGACGGCCTTCAGGATCGTCGGAGCCATCGGGATGTTTGTTGGGCGTGACTGGTTTGGCCGCGCCCCAACCTTTGGTTTGCATCGTGTTTGCGGCCACGCCGTGCTGCGCGAACCAGTTCTTCACCGACACTGCGCGACGGTCGGACAACTTGGCGTTGTAACTATCCGAGCCTTTCGAGTCGGTGTAGCCTTCGATCAGGACCTGCGCTTTCGGATAGCTGCCGATCATCTTCCCAACCTGCGCGAGCGTTGACTCGGCCGCCGGACGAAGATTTGATTTGTCGAAATCGAAAAGAATCTCGCCTTGGAGGCTGATCTTAATCTCCGCAGCGCTCTCCTTAATCTCCGCACCGGCCGCCTTCAGATCCGCGCTGGCCGCCTTTAGATCGACAACCTCGCTCTTTAATGAGCTGCTTGCGCCGGCTGTGCTTTCCACTTTGCCGCCGACATTCTCCTCGCCGCCCTTCAAGCCGAGGACGGAATACTTCAGGTCGAGCGAACGATAAACGAGATCGAGGGATTTTGTCTGCTCTGCTGATAGCCCGGACGCAACGCCGAGGAAGATCGACAATAGAATTCGGCGGCTAACGCCGAACGGGTTCATATTGAAATAAATCCGCCCGGTTTACTGCGCGATCGGGACGTTCTCAAATGGGGGTGCGCCAGCAATGTAAACGGAGATAGCTGTCACATCTGATGGCGGCGCCGGGAACTTTGCCCAAGCGGCTTTCGTTTCTCCGGCCCCAACTTCGAAATAATCCAGATTGCTCGACAACGGGTTGCGCTCTGTATCCTTGATAATCGGATACTTCTTCTTGTTCTTGGCATCGACGTAATACATGTCGCTCACCTTCTGGCCGGATTCGTTGTCAATCCTGGTCGGCTTGTCACGTGTGCTGATGTATTTGAATCTGACCATGATCGTATCGCCCGTTTTCTGGACAGATGTGAGTTCAAGGCTAATGCCACTGATGTCGCTATCGACCTTCATCGGCAATGTGACCGTTGACTGAGCAACTAGGTAACCAGCCGTCCCAAGAAGCGCTGCGAGAATCATGGCGGCGAGATGTCGCGTTGATTTAGAATGGAATATTGAATTCATATGAATTTTGAGTTGTGCGCGATACGCGCAGCACCTCTCGCCCATACAAATCCCTTGCTGAGAAAATGGAGCGTGACCGTGCGATTCTTCAGGTCTAGCGATCTTTATAGGGAGCGCCCTACATCGATGTCAAGGCTAATCCGAGGCCTGGCTGGACGAATTACTCGCTTATCCCTGGCGCAATGCGAGTCCGGCTTCGACTGAGGGATCTCACAGTCGGAGTGCGCGATACGTCGATTAAGTTGCGTGAGCTAAGCAGTGGGAGAGATCCTTCACTTCGTTCAGGATGACAACTTAGGGAACGCTTGATTATTCTCGAACTTTTCCCATCACGATGCAGGCGTTGATTCCACCAAAGCCGAACGAATTGCTCATAACGTAATTCAACTCGGCGGCGCGTCCATGATTCGGAACAACATCGAGATCACAGGCCGAGTCGGGATTTTGATAGTTGATCGTGGGTGGAACCCATTGTCGATCTAACGCGAGTGCGCAGATTGTGGCTTCGATCGCCCCAGTCGCGCCTAACGGATGTGCGTGATAACCCTTCGTTCCACTGACTGGAATCCTTCGCGCGTGCTCGCCGAAGACTTGCTTGATTGATGCGGTTTCCGCGCTGTCATTAAGCTGGGTAGAGCTGCCGTGCGCGTTGATGTAATCAATTTGTTCAGGCACGAGCTTCGCGTCGGACAGCGCGTCACGCATGGCGCGGATGCATGATTCGCCGGTTGGCAACGGCGTTGTCATGTGAAAGGCATCATTGTTTAAACTGTAACCGAGCACTTCGGCATAAATGTGCGCGCCGCGATTTTGCGCGTGCTCCAATTCCTCCAGAATAAGCGAGGCTGCGCCTTCGCCCATCACGAATCCATCGCGTAAACGATCGAACGGCCGTGACGCGGTGCTCGGATCGTCAGATCGACTCATGGTCTTGATGATATCGAATGCGCCGATCGTGATCGTAGTCAGCGGCGCTTCCGCTCCGCCAGCGACAACGACATCCGCAAAATCGTCTCGAATATAACGAAGCGCTTCGCCAACGGACACTGTGCCACTCGCGCAACTGTTTGAATTTGTCGTGCCGACGCCGCGAAACCCGAAGTCGATCGCGATGTTTGAATGGGCCGAACCGCCAAACACCTGGACAGCGAGCGTGGGTTGGACGCCGCGCGCGCCTTTTTTCAGATATCGAATGTATTGCTCCTCAGCTTTGCAGACGCCGCCTAGTGCGGTGCCGAAGCTGACACCGATGCGATCTTGTGGTTTTTCGCGGGAGTACTCGATGCGCGCATCGTCGAGCGCGAGCTTTGCTGATGCGACTGCGAACTGCGCGTAGCGATCGAGCCGTTTCAATCGGTGCGGTTGAAAAAACTCTTCTGGATTCCAATCGCGAATCTCGCCGGCACAACGCACGCGGAAAACGCTCGGGTCGAAGCTTGTGATGCTACCGATGCCACTTCTTTCCGCCAGAATACCTTTCCAAAAATGATCGACGCCGGTGCCGATGCACGTGATGGGACCGATACCGGTAATAACTGTGCGTCGCCGCGCCTGCCGCGCCGTCTTGTCCGCCGTAGCGCTGGCGAAGGGGGAAGCCTTTGGCGTAGGCGGGCTCATGCAGTCACCTCGTTTGCTCTTGCTTCCAAATAAGCCTTCATACAGCGCAGGGTTTTATTGGCGATGTTATAAATAAAAAAGTCGCCGATGAGTGGATCGACAATCGGCCCAAGGGCTGGAATGCGAAATCGCAGATCGTGTGAGATCGCTACCAGCACGCCGTCGCTCGTATCGGAAAATGTCCAGACGACGCGCATCCCTTTTGTCCACGCTTTCAGATGATGAAAACGAATTTCGAAGCTGCTGCGATCGACGATTTGCTCTGAGGTCCATGAGATCGGAATCCCGGAACGCCGCGCTGCCATCACCACAATGCTGCGATCGGCGCCGCGCTCCAGAAATCGGATGTAGCGATAATGCGGGAGGATTTTTGGCCACAGCTCCAGGTTTGCAGCTGTTTCGAAGATCTCCATCTTCGGCGCCTGCATCACGATGGAATTGGTTTTGTGCATGAAAATAATGGCACCGTTAGATGGGAACCCCGCGCAGGCAGCGATTGTCGCGCAACTTCCGCGGAATCGGGGACACTTCCTCGAAAAGCGTTCTCGTGAAAGCGAAAAATGTCAGGCTGCGAAATCCGGGACACGCTCGTGTTGGCGGCGGCGCATCAGTGGGGTTGGAGCAGACAATCCTTGTGCCGGAACTGGGTAACTACGGAGCGTTCCAGGAAGGGCCCCGTCTGCTACGCAAATGCACCGATGAATCGCCAACAGGCAGCTACATTGCTCTCTGTGCCGCGTCGGCGTCACTGGACAGCCTGCTTAATAGGTTGAAGAATGCTGGCGACTGGCCATTAAATATGCCGGAGCCGCTAAAGGCATGAAATGCGTGATGAGCGCCGGCGTTCGGGGTCAATGATGGCCGGATGACGGAGCAAAACGGCAGGTCATTCTCAATAAACGCGCACGGCTCCGGCATGATAAGATTGTTTTGCTTGGCCCGATTCCCATTAAACGTTTCCATGTCTGGAAACCGGACTCCTCCGGGTCCCGGAATGTTCACTGCTGGCGCATTTCCAGCTTTATCATGCCAGATCGCAAAATGATTCACTTCCGCGCCACCGATGCTCACTACAATCCTGAGCACTGTAAGATTGGTAGCTTTCAATGCGAGCGAGGAGTAGAGGCTTGAACCACCCTGCTCGATCGCTACGAAGTGGAACGCAGCAGTATTCGCGATCGCTTGTATTTCATCCGAACCGGAAGGCAGATCCACTGGAGGAATTCCTGGCCGGTTCGAGATATTGATGAATTGCGGAAAGTCGAAGTTAAAGTCTGGGTTATGCGTGCTGCGATAGCGTAGCCACCAGCTCGTGTCCACGTTCAGGTGCATGAGGTTCGTCAGCCGCCCGATTTGCTGCGCGCCGGTTGCCTGACTGCTCGGGAGCGTTCGAAATGCATCGAGGTTGACAGGCTGAGCGCCGATCGAAGTAAGAAAGCCATTTAAGAAAGCGACATGACTGATTTCATCGTCAGTGTTGTCATGCACGTAAACAGGCATGTCCTCATCGAGTACCTCCAGCGCGTCGGTAAAGGCCTCGTTCCCACTCCCACCGGGCACTTCGCTATCTTGAATCCCACCCAGCTCATTGTATTGCTGCCACATATCGGTTTCAATGATCTCCGCAGCGGCCAGCCACCGCAGGATGGCGATATCGCCGTTCGTGATGTCGCCACTCGCCCTTGCTGTCTCCGCCAACAGTGCAGCGCCGCCCATGGTTCCCGCTCCGACCGCGAGCGATTTACCTAAAAACGAGCGCCGGCTAATACTGTTCTTCGAAGATCTGACTGTTGCCTCTACGTTTCCTGTCTGACCATTTTGAGTTGTAGGGGTAGCATTCGCTGTAGTTTCATTCCTTGTTTTCATAACCACAGAATCGAAGCTCACTGCCGTCCACGCTACATTAGAAAAGTTACACGGCTGTTACCTGACTGGAGAAAATGTAAATGAAGCGGCTCATTCCCGACTGGCTTGCCAAGTCGTAGCTCGCTGCGTCGATGCTGCGAAGTGAAAAGTGTCCGCCTCCGCTAAAGCTACGGCGCGACAGTCTTCGTTCTGCGCTACGCTGCGAGCGAAGACTGGAGCCTACGGGATTCGAACCCGTGACCTCCTCAATGCCATTGAGGCGCTCTACCAACTGAGCTAAGACCCCGCGAGAGAATTGTAGATTGTAAATTTCAGATTGCCGATTGCAACTCGCATGCCGGTTTTTTACGGTGCGCAATCCAGCGTCCAAATCCGAAACTGATTCTTAGCGACCAGATAATCAGTCCAATGCCCTGAATAACTTTGAACGGGTTTCAGTCAAAGCTTGCAACGAAGAAACTTTTCTGATGTTCAATAGCCGGAGTGATTTATGAAACAATTTAGATTTTCGGCCTTCTGCTTGATCGCGGCGCTCGCAGTAAGCATTCACACAGCTGCTGGACAGGTAACCAATGCAACCGTGCAAAATGTTTCTTCGCGCCCGGCTCCCAGCCGCGCCGCGCCAGCCCCGACAGTTTTCGGGGTTGCGAACACGGCAAGTGCACCGCATGTCGCTCCCAGGCCAGCGGGCTTCGTCCCCCGCACTATCGGCCAATCTGCTCCGAATCTTCTGCCGAATTATCCAGTCGTTCCGCGGTCATCGAATCCTACTGCCGCATCGATTAACGCGCAGCGGATCCGACGCATCGACGGGCAGGAACCGATCACGATTGATCCAGCGACGCGTCAAAGGGAATTGCGCACTTTGGCAGCAATGCGTGAACGGCGCGATTTCGGAAATGAGAATCGAACGCTCGCAGCGATAAACGCCAAACCTCACGTCATAACCCATGACCCGGCGGCGCGACCTCAGTTGGAGACACGCGAATCACCAGGAAACCTGGCGAGAACAAAATGGCACAACAGGAATGATCGGCCCAGCTATACCGACGCGTTGCGCCGTCATTGGCACGAGTCACATGATCGGAACTGGTGGCACGATCACTGTGATACGATCGTTTTCGTTATCGGCGGATACTATTTTCTGGACGGGACCTATTGGTACCCGGCCTGGGGTTACGATCCATTGCAGAGCTACTACGACTACGACGGGCCGATTTATACCTACAGTAACCTGCTCCCAGACGAAGTCATCGCGAACGTTCAAGTCGCCCTGCAAGATGCAGGCTACTATTCTGGAGCAATCACTGGCTCGCTAGATTTTGAAATGCGGGCAGCTCTTGCGAACTTCCAGCGCGATTACGACTTGCCAATCACAGGAGCGATTGACGAAGCGACAGTCCAGACGCTGGGACTGAACTAGGGTCCACAAATTTTGTAGCCGCCTCGCTGTGTCGAGGCGCTCCCAGACCGTGGCTGGAAGGCCCTTTTGAAATCAGTGGGGGCGGACCGACGTGCTGCCGTCCAATTCGGCGCACCGGGCAGTCGTGGAAAAGCAGGATTCGCTTGATCGCTATGCGTGCAAGGCTTTAAGAAAATCACGTCGTGGACAATTCCAGTTTTCAGAATAACGAAATCCGACGAGGGATCATGTGATGACCGAAACTTCCGAGAAGTTCATCGGCGGCAAAATTGTGCGTGGCGAAAGCCCGCTCAATCTAGAGATGCCATTCTCGACCCTGGATAGTTTTATCACGCCAATCGAATCATTTTATGTCCGCACGCATTTTCCGATTCCATCGATCGATAGGAATGCATGGTGGCTGCATGTTGAAGGCGAGGTCGATAATCCATTCGCGATCAATTACGAGCAGTTGCTCGAATTAGAATCGATAACGATTCCCGTGACTCTGGAATGCGCGGGTAATAGCCGTAATTTTCTCGAACCGAAAGTCAAAGGCGTGCAGTGGGGACTTGGCGGGGTCGGCACAGCGGAGTGGACCGGGACGCCATTGTCAATCCTTCTTGAGCGAGCTGGTGTGAAAACAAACGCGAGTGAAGTCATTTTGGAAGGAACGGATGGCGGCGCGCTCGAAGATCCGAAAAGTCCACCAGGCCAGTTGCACTTTGCCCGGAGCATTCCTGTTGAGAAAGCGCAGGCCGACGTTTTGCTCGCCTACAAAATGAACGGCTGTGATCTTCCGCCAGAACACGGGTTTCCGGTGCGCGCGATTGTTCCCGGCTGGTATGCGATGGCCTCAGTTAAATGGCTGCAGCGGATCATCGTCATGGACGAACCGTTCACCGGCTATTATCAAACGCTTGATTACGCCTACTGGAAGAGGCGAGCGGAAGTCGCTGAGCTCACCCCGCTGACTGAAATGCAAATCAAAGCAGAAATCGCGAAGCCGGCGCAAGGCGGAACCGTTCCCACAAATTCCAATGTGCGCGTCCACGGCGCCGCGTGGACGAGCGACACCGAAATCACAAAAGTGGAACTGAGCACGGACGGTGGAGCGACTTGGAGCGGGGCGAATCTGCTCGGAGAATCGAAGCCAAACGCGTGGCGGCTGTGGGAATTCAACTGGCAAACGCCCGCCGCGCCGGCACAGCAAACGCTCATTGCGCGCGCGACCGATTCACTCGGCCATACCCAACCGCTGCAACACGATCCAGATCGCGGCACTTACATGATTAATCATCTGCTGCCGATCACAGTCGAAGTGAAGTTGTAGCCACGGCGCTGTGTCGCCGTGCTTCGGGCAACGGGAACACGGGGAGATGCGCCTCGACACCGCGAGGCGACTACAGCAATCTTGATCTTGTTGAAGTTGTGCACGACTTCGCGTTAAATCTTGGCGATGTCGCTCGTTTTTAAAACCATCCAGACAGAAGGCATTGCTGAGCTTTCCTATCTGGTCGGCGATGATGACGAAGGAATTGCCGCCGTATTCGATCCTCGCGCGGACTGCGACGTTTACATCGACGCAGCTCGCGAAGCCGGCGTAGCCATCACACAGATTTTCGAGACGCATATTCACGCCGATTTGGTGAGCGGGTCGCGCGAACTGTGCGCGCGACTGGACTCGGCGAAGATTTACGCGAGTGGGGAAGGCGGTGCAGAGTACGGATTTGAGCCTGAGAAGATAAAAGACGGCGATCGCTTCACATTTGGCGAAGTGCTGGTGACTGCGCGCCATACCCCGGGGCATACTCCAGAGCACATGTCCTATTTGCTGGCCGAAGCAGATCATCCCGACGAGCCGTGGGCCGTGCTCACCGGCGATTCGCTCTTTGTATCTTCGGCCGGTCGCCCAGACTTGTTAGGCGAGAAACACACGAAGCAGCTCGCCGAACAACAATTCCACACGCTCCACGATTTCTATCTCAAACTTCCGGATCATGTGATCATTTATCCGAATCATGGCGCGGGCTCGCCATGCGGCGCAGACATCGGTGCGCGCTTGAGCAGCACGATCGGTTACGAGCGGAAATTCAACAAATTTTTGCAATTCGCTGACGCGAGAAGTTTCAGCGATTTTGCGATCAAAACTGCGCCGCCGGTTCCGCATTATTATCCCGTCATGAAACGCGTCAACGCAGAGGGCCCGAAAGTGTTGGGAAGCCTGCCTCGCGTTCCTGGCCTTCCTCCGAAAGCCTTCAAAGAAGCCATCGAGAGAAAAGCTGGCGTCCTCGTCGATGTGCGCAACATGCTGGCATTTGGTGGCGGCCATATTGCAGGCGCACTCAACATCGCCGGTACACCGATTCTATCCATCTGGGCGGGTTGGATGCTCGACCCGAAGGAGCCGATATTTCTCGTGATGGAAAGCGACGACGATCTTGAGAAAATCGTGCGCCTTTTCGTGCGGACCGGTTACACGAAATTCGCCGGCTATTTGATCGGCGGAATGAAAGCGTGGCATGCGGCGGGATTCCCGCTCGAACGAATCGGGCAGATGAGCGTGCACGAATTGAATGAACGAAAATCTTCGTTGCAGGTCGTCGATGTGCGCTCGCCCGGTGAATGGACAAAAGGACATGTTCCCGGCGCACGCCACATTTTTGTACCCGAGCTTGGTAAACGAATGGGTGAACTTGATCGCAATAAACCGACGGCGGTCTATTGCGGCAGCGGCTATCGCGCGAGCATCGCCACGAGCATTATGAAGACGCTGGGCTTTCAGGAGCTTTGGAATGTTCCCGGCAGCTGGGAAGCATGGAAAAAGGCGAAACTGCCAATCGAAGGAGCCGACGGCGAATGAATGGAACGACAGTGTTGGCGCGTCGTTCATTCGGCGAAACGATGCGCGCCGATGTATGGTGGACTCAGCCGCTCCTGGTGTTTCTCGGATTGTCGACCTTTATCGTTTACTCGACTTGGGCGGCATTTCAGGGAACGCATTATTTTTTCGGCAACTATATTTCTCCATTTTACTCACCGGAAATTTTCGGGGACTCGCCGCACAGTTGGTTTGGACCGAAACCAACTTGGTGGCCGGCCTGGTTATTGTTTTCTCCCGCGCTTCTGATCCTGTGGGCGCCGGGCGGGTTCCGGCTGACCTGCTATTACTATAGAGGCGCCTATTACAAAGCCTTTTGGGCCGACCCGCCCGCCTGTACCGTGGGCGAGCCGCGCAAAACCTATCTCGGCGAGCGTTCCTTTCCGCTCATCATGCAAAACGTGCACCGCTATTTTCTTTATCTCGCGCTGGCCTTCATCGTCATTCTCACGATCGATGTGTGGAAGGCGATGTGGTTTGCGGATGGATTCGGCATCGGGATCGGAACCATTGTACTGGCAATCAATGTGGTGCTGCTCGGCGGTTATACTTTCGGCTGTCATTCCTTGCGCCACTTGATCGGCGGATTTCGCGATGAGCTCGCAAAATCGACATCATCGTATCGCGCCTATGCCTGTGTGACCTGTCTCAACCAGCGCCACATGCTCTGGGCGTGGCTCAGTTTGTCTTGGGTCGGTTTCTCCGATCTGTACGTGCGGCTGTGTTCGATGGGCATCTGGCACGATTTCCGAATCTTGTAGTCCCATGGCGGACTACGAAACACAACAGCACGATGTTCTCGTGATCGGCAGCGGGGGCGCTGGCTTGCGAGCGGCGATCGAGGCATCCGCCGCGGGAGTTTCTGTCGGGATGGTTTGCAAATGTTTGCTCGGCAAAGCGCACACGGTCATGGCCGAAGGCGGGATCGCGGCCGCGCTGGCTAATGTAGATGATCGCGACAATTGGAAAGTGCATTTCGCCGACACCATGCGCGGCGGCCAGTACGTAAACAATTGGCGAATGGCGGAGCTGCACGCGAAGGAAGCGCCTGAACGTGTGCGCGAGCTTGAAGCATGGGGCGCGGTGTTCGATCGCACAAAAGATGGTCGCATTCTTCAACGCAATTTTGGCGGACACAGATATCCGCGGCTGGCGCACGTTGGCGATCGTACCGGTCTGGAAATGATTCGCACGTTGCAGGATCATGGCGTGCATCAAGGCATCGCGGTTTACATGGAGATTTGCATCGTAGCGTTGTTGAAAGATGGCGACCGCGTCATCGGCGCCTTCGGATACGATCGCGAACGCGGTCGGTTCAAAGTTTTTCGCGCCAAAGCAGTTATTCTTGCCACCGGCGGAATTGGCAAAGCCTACAAGGTTACGAGCAACAGTTGGGATTGCACCGGCGACGGGCATTCACTCGCGTATCATGCCGGCGCGGCGTTGATCGACATGGAGTTCATTCAATTTCATCCCACCGGCATGGTTTGGCCACCGAGCGTCGCGGGAATGCTAGTGACCGAAGGCGTGCGCGGCGAGGGCGGCGTCCTAACGAATGCCGACGGCAAACGTTTCATGTTCGATTTCATTCCCGACAATTACAAAGCGCAGACCGCCGATAACGAAGAAGAAGGGTGGCGTTACACTCAAGGCGACAAGAACGCGCGGCGGCCGCCGGAGCTACTAACGCGCGATCACGTCTCGCGCTGCATTGTGCGCGAGATCAAGGAAGGGCGGGGGACTCCGCACGGCGGCGTTTATCTCGACATCTCATGGATCAAACAAAAAATGCCCAATGCCGCCGAACACATTAAGCGGAAACTCCCGAGCATGTATCATCAATTCAAAGCGCTTGGCGATATTGATATTACCAAAGAGCCGATGGAGGTCGGGCCGACGACCCATTACATCATGGGTGGCGTGCACGTGAATGCCGACACGCAAATGTCGGATGTGCCGGGATTATTTGCCGCCGGTGAATGCGCGGCCGGAATCAATGGTGCAAATCGGCTCGGCGGAAATTCGCTTTCGGACCTGATTGTCTTCGGCAAACGCGCCGGAGAATTCGCGGCGAAGTTCGCGAAGGAAAATTCACACGGCACGATCGACAACGAAAAGATCGACATCTACGCACGCGAAGCGCTGAAACCGTTTGAGAACAGCCGCGGCGAAAATCCGTATTCTGTGCAGCGCGACTTGCAGGAAACCATGCAGCACAACGTCGGCATAGTGCGCGATGAAAGCGAAATGTTGGCCGAACTTGATCACCTAAGAACGTATTGGGAACGTGCCGCCGGTGTCGGCGTAATTGGCAATCGCGATTTCAATCCCGGATGGCACACCGCGCTCGATCTGAAGAACCTGCTGACCGTTTCGGAGGCGATCACTCGCGCGGCGCTTGAACGAAAGGAAAGTCGCGGCGCGCAATTCCGTGAAGATTATCCTAATAAGGACGACAAGTTTTCGAAAGTGAACACGATCATTCGCAAAACCTCCGACGGAACAATGGAAGTTCGACTGGAGCCGCTGCCGGAAATGCCGGATTATTTGAAACAGGTGATTGAGGAAATGAAATGACCGGACAGAAGCAAGCAACATTCAGGATCTGGCGGGGCAACTCGAGCGGCGGCGAATTTCGCGATTACACGACCGGCGTCTCCGAAGGGATGGTCGTGCTCGATGCGGTCAATCACATCCAGGCCACGCAGGCGAACGACCTCGCAACTCGCTGGAACTGCAAGGCAGGAAAATGCGGATCGTGTTCCGCGGAAATCAATGGGATGCCGAAACTGATGTGCATGACGCGGTTGAGCGAACTTCCACTCGCCAAGCCGGTCACGGTTCAGCCGATGAAGGCGTTTCCGCCGATCAAGGACTTAATTACCGATGTCTCGTGGAATTTTCGGGTAAAGAAAAAGATCAAACCGTTCAAGCCGCGCACGCCCGACGCTTCCGACGGCACTTGGCGAATGCAACAGGAGGATATCGATCGCGTTCAAGAATTCCGGAAATGCATCGAATGTTTTCTTTGTCAGGACGTTTGCCACGTGCTGCGCGACCACCAGATGCACGACAAATTCATCGGGCCACGTTTCCTGATTCATGTCGCAGCATTGGAGATGCATCCGCTCGATACCGAAGATCGCATCGAAGAATTGCGAAACACGCAAGGAATCGGTTACTGCAACATCACCAAATGCTGCACGAAGGTGTGCCCGGAAAGCATTCAGATCACGGACAACGGAATCATTCCGATGAAGGAACGCGTGGTAGATGAATTTTACGATCCGTTTGGTTGGTTCTGGCGATGGCTGAAAAAGAAATCGGATCGTCAAAAGGTTGAAGCGTTGAAGCGTTGAAGCGAAGATGTTTACCGGCTGTCATGTTGAGCGGAGCGAGACATCTCGAACCATGGGCTTGGATGATCAGCGCCTAATTAATCAGAGATTCTTCTCCCGCGCCTGCGGGATCAGAATGACAGAAAACTCTTCAACGATTTTGCCATGAGCGAACTGAAACGACTGCACCAAAACGCAATTCCCGCCGCGCTGGAAAAGGCGGAGCGTTATCGGCTGCTGAACGAACCGGGCGAGGCCGAGAGCATTTGCCTCGACATTCTCCATGTCGATCCTGAAAACCAGGGGGCGATCATCGTGCTGTTGCTTGCGTTGACCGATCGTTTCGAGAAAGGCTACGGCGTCAGTGATTCGCAAACCAAGGAATTGCTAGCCCGGCTCAAATCCGAATATGACCGCATGTATTATTCTGGAATCGTGGCCGAGCGTCGCGCGAAGATGAAACTGCGACAGCACACGCCGGGCTGCCGGTTTCAGGCGTACGATCTTTTGCGTGAGGCTATGAGCTGGTTCGAAAAAGCCGAACCGCTTTGTCCGCCAGGTCACGATGATGCCATCCTGCGCTGGAATACCTGCGCGAGAATTATCGAGCGAAATACACTGGTTCCACGCGAGGAAGAAGAACCAATCGAATTTCCTCTTGAGTAGCTGCAGCTACTTCAGCCTTTTTGATCGGACGCCAAATACAACATCCGTTTCACTGCGCCCGCGTCGCTGTTAGGTGGTCGCTCTTCAATCAATTCTTCAGCCGGAACAGTGTGAAAAGAAACGACGACCCAGTCAGAACCTTTCGGTATCACTGGTTGGTGCCAGACATTTTGCGAAATTGAAATCCACCGTCGCTCCAGCGGGGCCTCTGGGTCACTCACCAAAACATGCGACTGCCATACAATATCAGAGGACGTACGCGCACTTTTGCCCGCCGAACGCGCGTCGGTTTGCATATCTCCTCGTCCTTCGAACGACATCATCCGTTGATGGCTGTTTGGATGTCGCTCTGCTCCGGTGCTCACACCGGCAGGTAGAATGAACACCCAACTGGACTGGATCACATCCGGCAAGGCACCATCAAATAATGTCAGCGGTATTGGCTCCCACGCCATCAACACGTCCCGTTTTCGAGTTAGCTCCGAACGGACACGTCCCACGATCGGCAAAATCTGAGCGCGGATCTGTTCCGATCGCAGAGTCCTGTCCAGCAATTGTAACAATGATCGCTCTTCCGCCGTCATTGCGTCCTCTCAAAGAATTCAGTTAATGCTCTTCGCTCTGCCAAAAATTTCCCTATAAGCTTTATGTGCATGGTAAAGGATCCGTTTCACAGATTCGAGCACGAAGGCTGGGAAAGGGCGGCGCACAAGTATGATTCGGTGTGGTCGTCACTCACAGGGCAGTTCATTCCATATTTGATAGGTGCCGCGGAGGTTTCAGCCGGCATGTCCGTGTTGGATGTCGCATGCGGTCCCGGTTACGTCTCCGCTGCGGTCAGGAAGGCAGGCGCCATTCCCAAAGGAATCGATTTTTCCGAGAAAATGATCGCGATCGCAAAAACAATGTTTCCTGATATTTGGTTCACCCAAGGCGACGCGCAGGCTCTTCCCTTTGAAGACGCCAGTTTCGATCGTGTCTTGATCAATTTCGGTTTGCTGCATGTTTCACATCCCGAAAAGGGATGCGCGGAAGCGTTCCGCGTTTTGAAACCGGGCGGGCGATTTGGTTTTACCGTCTGGTCCGGGCCGGAGGAGAATCCTGGGGCGAAGATCGTCAATGATGCCATTGAAGCATACGCGGACCGGGACGTGGGATTGCCCGAAGGCCCGCCGCATTATTTGTACGGCGATAGACACGAGTGCCGAAAAGTTTTGGAACAGGCAGGCTTTGATGGCAATTCGATGAACTATGACACGCGCACCGTCGAGTGGCGTCTTCCGAGTGCGTCCTATTTTTTCGAAGCAGAACGCGATGCAGGCGTTCGCACAGCCGGACTTCTCGCACGCCAGTCGCCAGAAAGGTTGGACGCGATTCGCGTGGCAATTGAAAATGGCATCCAGCGATATGCCAGAGGAAGCGAAATCTTACTGCCGATGGCTGCGCGCGTGGTTGTCGTGTCGAAGGCTTAAGCGCGGTTCGCTCGTCGTCAGAAACCCAACTGAAGATGAGTGACGCTGCGATCGCGAGAAGTTGGTCATGGCAGTGGTCGGCGCGTGGTGTATGGCTGGGGCCGCCAGCATTTGTGTTATCGCTGTTGGGTACGGACCTCCTCGGCCGCGAGTCTCTCCGAAACTTGGCTGTGCTCGTGCTACTGGCGGCGGGTGTATTAGCAATTCTGGCTTGGAGCGACGCCCAATGGTCGCCTCCGTTTCCAGTAGATCGAGGCGCTGAGCTCGCTGAAGAGCGCCTGCAAACGTGGAGAAGTCGGTTCGCCCTGGCAACACTGGCCGGCGCCCTGCTGTTATCAGCACTCTCACATGTCGCTTTCCTGGCTACGCCTCATGAGACGTTTGGTGCGGCGGGCTGGCTGTGGCTGGTTGGGATCGTGCTAGTAATGGCTGCGGCCGAACTGCGATCCGTTGCCGCTTCGCCCCACAATGATCGGGAAGCCAATGGTCCGCCCGCGTGGACATGGTGGGAGGTCGCTGTGGTTGTATCAATCGCAGTCTTGGCGCTGGCACTGCGCGTATGGGATTTGAGAGATTTCCCCTTTAATATCTACCCCGACGAAATCATGACCGGGTCCGTAGCCGAGCGAGCCTATGTTAGTGGCCCAAGCACTGCACCGTGTCTGTTCAGTACACTGTGGGGTGACGTCGAATTGCCAGCGTTATGGTTTGCGATCGTAGCGGGAGCGCTCAAGCTTGGTGGAATAGGATTGGCAACGGTCAGGCTGCCTGCGGCTCTGTTCGGCGCGGCAACGGTGCTGCCGTTCTATGGGCTAGTGCGAGGTGTGTGGGGGAGAATTGCAGCGATTGCAGGCGCGAGCATTATGGCGTTCAGCGCTGCGCATGTGCACTACAGTCGCATGGCGCTAAATAATATTACGACGCCGTTCTTCTGGACGGTGTGCTTTTTCTTCCTAATACGGGGGCTGCGCAGCCGCAGGCCGACGGACTGGACTGTGGCCGGGCTGGCCGCAGGTGTGAGCGAACATTTTTACTACGGGACGCGCCTGTTGCCGTTCATTTTGATAGCGTTTGTGGTTTATCTCTTAGCTGTTCATTGGTCCGAAGCCCGACGATACCTCAGACAGATCGGGTGGCTGATATTGGGATACCTGATTGGGTTTGGACCGCTGCTGAGCTACTTCGTAACGCACCGAGGCTTGTACTACGGACGAGGCGCAGGTCTGATGACTTGGAACCGGATACCGGCGAGTTGGCACGACTTACAACAAATGTGGAGCACGCTGTGGCCGATTATGTCCGAGAATCTGCTAGGCATTAGCACTCAAAGTGCGCAGGACATCATGTACTACGCTCCGCTGCTGCTGCCGGCAGAGGCGGCACTGCTGGTGCTTGGAGTAGCATTGCTGACGTTGCGATGGCGGCATCCGGCGGCGTTTCTGGTGCTGCTGTCTGGTCTGGGAGTACTCTTCGTTGGGGGGACGCTGGTACTCTACCCAAATAGCGCGCCGCCGATGCTGGCGCATTGGACGCCAGCTTTCCCAGCTTTCTACGTGGCAATTGCGCTGCCGATCGGAGCATGGGCAGGGTCTGCAGAGGTTTGGCTGCGCGGAAGACAGAGATGGATAACAATCGCAGTCGTGGTGGTCGGGCTGGCGATATTGGCGTGCGTCAATATCAACTTCTATTTTTTCAGGTATTACGCGGACCCGGAGAATTTGAAGAGTGAGCGCTACAAGGCCGCGCAGAGGTTGTACGAAGTGCAGACCACGCAAAGCCGGTACATGGCTTCGCTGGGGCCGACTTACCGAATAGTCATCGTCGGAAAGTCGCCATACCCTTATGATCCAGACACAACAAAGTATCTTGTAGCAGGGCAGGAATACATAACGATTCGCGATCCACAGGAACAGCTGTCACTGGAGCCAGAAGCCGGGAAGGGGCTGGCATTTCTGTTCTTCCCAGGAAACGAACAGTACCAAGAGAAAATCCGTGAGCGGTACCCCGATGGTACGGAAGGCGATGTGCGCAGTCCACTGGGGCGGCATCTGTTCTACACGTACGTAGTTGAGCCTGAAAAAATTGGGAGTGATTCTCAACCGCGCTAAGTCAAGGGAAACCGGTTTCGCGGTCGTGAATTGCGCTTCATACAATTGCGCCGCCGCAGCTTGATCCCGCACCAGCAGTGCAGCCGAAACAATGATTGCCAGTCATGATCTGGCGATTTTCGATTTTTTCTGGGTCGACGTCCCACAGAAAAATCCGTGCGCCATTGTTCCATTGCATTCCGAGCTGCTGATTGAAATCACAATCATAGACTTCTCCGCGCCAGCCCACGCTGATGGTGTTGCGGCACATCAAACCATTAATCGTTGCCAGATTAAACGCCTGAATCAGCAACTCCATGTATTCATCGAGCTTGTTGTTACGGCGCAGGTAACTGGCGAATCGGCCGATCGGAAGATTCGTCAGCGTATAGAGGTTGTTAAAGACAATGCCGAAATGCTTTTTGAGTTCGCGTTTGTAATCGGCTTCAAGCTCCGCTTGCGAGGGCGGTAAAAACGCGCCCACCGGATTGCAAATGAGATGCAGCGGCAGGTCCGAGTCGATTCCGTAGCCTAACGAATTAACGAGTTGCAGAGCAGCGATGCTAGCTTCAAAAACGCCTTCACCCCGTTGCGCGTTTACATTCTCCGCAGAATAACATGGCATCGATGCGATAATCTCCACCTTGTTCGTCGCGAAAAATTCTCCGAGATCTTCATAGCCGGGCTCAAGCAAGATTGTCAGATTGCAACGATCGATCACATGCCGACCCGGCTGCAACGATTTCACTCGCTCAATGAAATAACGAAAGTCGGGGATCATTTCCGGCGCGCCACCGGTAAGATCGACAATTGCGATGTGAGTCTTTCCGAGCCAACCAATGACGCGATTAATCGTTTCGCGCGTCATGATTTCCCTGCGCTTTGGCCCAGCGTTCACGTGACAATGCACGCACACCAGATTGCAAAGCTTGCCAACATTCACTTGAAGAATTTCGGCGCGTCCACGACGCAGCGATAACGAGTGTTGCGCCAGTTTCTTCGCGAAGCGATTCATTCTTGATCAGCCGCAACTACCGCCATCGCAGCATTTGTTGTTTGGCTCCGTCGTTGCATTGTAATCCTGGCCTTTCGTTTCTTTCGGATGCCGTAACGAAGTGCGCGAACAATCAAACGGCTTGGCTTCAGCGAGCGGCACGTCCGCAATCGGATCGACGAATTCAAAGAACTCGCGATACGGCGCTTTCTTGTAGAGATTATAAGTTTTATCGCAAACTGCATAACGCTTGCCGCGCTGCATCCGATGATTGTCGTCGTCGAGCACTTCCTTGAATGGCCCGCGATAAATCACCGCTTGGTTGCGCTCGAAACATTCGCCCTGCTTGCCTTTGAAGGCCTCAATTGTCGCGGAGCGAAATTCAATTCCTTTTACCGTGCGCCACGGCTGAGCATCCCGTTTTGAGATTTGGATTCCGTAAAAGCCGGCGGTCTCGAACGCAGCGACAAACCCTTCTTCGGTCAATGCACCGGAAATGCAGCCGCTCCAAAGTTCCGGATCGTTTTGCATTTCCTCCGGCACTTCTTCATCGCTTACAATGTCGCAGATCAGGGCGCGTCCGCCTTTTTTAAGAACGCGGAAAATTTCATCGAAGAGCCGTCGTTTCGATTTGGGCTCGACCAGATTGAGGACGCAGTTGGAAACGACCACATCAATGGAATCGCTTATGATCAGTGGATGTTTGACGCGCAGTTCCTCGGCCAACTCGTCGGCTCGGAGAAATGAGGCTGAATCTGTGATTGGTTTTTTCTTCAGTTCTTGGTCTAACATCTCGAGGTCCAACGCAAGGTCCTGGATGCGGGCTTTGCGAAATTCCACATTCGCGTAGCCGATGCGCTGCGCAACGATTGGCGCATTTCGCCGTGCAACCTGGAGCATTTCGTCGGTCATATCGATGCCGACGACTTTGCCGCTTGGTCCGACAATTTGCGCGGCGACAAAACAAATTTTCCCAGTGCCACTGCCAAGATCGAGAACCGTTTCGCCTTCGCGCAGGTAACGCGACGGATCGCCGCAACCATAATCGCGCTCGATCACTTCCTGCGGAATTACTTTGAGATATTCCGATTCGTAATCGACAGGACAACAAAGTTTGTCTGCGCGTTCTCTTGCTCCTGCCGCGTAACGCTGCCGCACGATACTCTCTTTGCTTTGGGATTCGATCATCTTAATGCGAAGCTTTAGCAGACCTATTTATTCCTCGGAAGCTTGCAAATCTACGCTGCTTCGGTCCGCCGCAATGCATCGCGCGCGATCTTCGTCACCCAGATCGTCACCACGACGGTAGCGGCGAGGCCGAAGCTGATCAAAGTCCAGTATTGCCAGCCGCGGTTCACGGCTTCACCGCCGGATGCGGCTGAAACCGCCAGTTTGCTCGCAGTGCCGATGTAAACGTAAAGAAACGTGCCGGGGATCATCCCGCTCCAGCTCGCGAGTACGTATGGCCAGAATTTCACGCCGGTGAGACCGTAAAAGTAATTGCTGAGGTTGAACGGAATCACCGGACTGAGCCGGAGCAGGAAAACTAGCTTCGCGCCTTGTTGACCAATTGCGCTGTCGATCTTGCGAAATTTTTCATTTCGTTTCGCGATCACGTCGATCTTGTCGCGCGCGATGAATCGCGCGACGAGAAAAGCCAAAGACGCGCCGAGTGTTGCGCCGGCGGAAACGGCAAGAAAACCTTTCCACAAACCGAACATGAACCCAGCGCCGATTGTTAGGATTGATCCCGGCGCCATCAAGACTGTGGCTAGAGCGTAAACGACGATGAAAACCAAAATTCCGACCGCACCCATTTGGCCGACCCAGTCGTTGAAGCTGCGCAGCCATTGTTGGACCGGCAGAAACCTCATTGCGAGGAAGAGCGCGATAATGATGGCGATGAGCACGATGAATCGGCCAAGTGCCCTTTCCGGCGAGTTTTTGTTAGCAGTCATTTCGTCAGGGTGCGGTCTGATGTAGCCGCGTCTCTGTGAGACGCGTGCGCACGGCCCACAGGGCCGTGGCTACAAAATTCTTCGCTCATCGGCGTGCGCGCTCGTACATCCACGTGAAGAATTTCTTCGCCGTCGGCGTAAGCCGCGTCTTGTTGTACTTATCGCCGGCTTTGCGTGCCAACTCGGCAAAGGTCGGGTAAGCGTGGATGGTGGACGCAATCGTACCGAGGCCGATCTTCGCCTTCATTGCCAGAACGAATTCGTGCAGCAAGTCGCCGGCGTGCGGCGCCACAATGGTCGCACCAAGAATTTTGTCGGAGCCTTTTGCCGCTAGAATTTTCGCGAAACCTATATCCTCGCTTTCCACGACCGCGCGATCGACCTCTTCCAGCGGAACGACAAACAAATCGTAGGCGCTATTTCTTTGTTTTGCTTCCCTTTCGCCAAGGCCGACGTGCGCGACTTCCGGATCGGTGTAGGTACACCACGGGACGACCGACCAATCGACTTTCTGCCGGAGGAATTGAAAGGGCATCAGAATGTTTCGAACGACAATGCGCGCGGTGAAATCAGCCGTATGCGTGAATTTCAGGCGATTTGTACTATCGCCGGCTGCGTAGATGTGCGGCTGTGAAGTCTGCAGGTAGTCGTTTACTTTCGCACCGTGCTCGTCGCACTCGACTCCAGCCGCCTCGAGGTGGAGCGCGCGGAAATTCGGTGCCCGACCAGCGGCAACGAGGAGCACATCAGCGACGAAAGTGGCGGACCGGTCTTGTCGTTCAACAACTTGGACCGCAATCTTTTTGTCACGTTTCTCGATCCGTTTTGCCTCAGCGCTCAGGCGGATGTCGATTCCGTCGTCCTCGAAGCGTCCCATCATGAACTTCGCAACATCGACATCTTCCACCGGCAGAATCTGAGCGGCCGATTGCAGAATCGTAACCTTTACGCCGAGTCGTTGAAACGCTTGCCCAAGCTCGCAACCGATGGGGCCGCCGCCGAGCACGATCATGCTCTCGGGTTTTTCCTTTAGCTCATCGAAAATCGTTTCGTTCGTGAAATACTGGACGTTCTCGATGCCTTCGATCTGTGGAATCGCGGCGCGGCTGCCGGTGGCCAGTACGAAATTTCTGGCGCGCAGCTTCTGCCCATTCACTTTAACTTCGTGCGGTGAAACAAACCGTGCTTCACCGCGAAAAACATCCACGCCCAGCGACTCAAACCGCTCCTGCGAATCGTTCGGCGCAATCTTCGCGCGTCGCGCCCGCATTCGCTCAAAGACTTTCTCGAAAGCGAATTGCGGTTGTTGTGGATCTAATCCCCATTTCTCAGACTCGCGAATCTGCTGAACGAGTCGCGCCGATGAAATGAGGGCTTTGCTGGGCACACAGCCGAAGTTCAGGCAATCGCCGCCCATTAAATTGCGTTCAATCAGCGCCACGCGCCCGCCAAGCCCCGCGGTTCCTGCTGCGGTGACCAACCCAGCAGTGCCGGCCCCGATCACGACGACGTTGTAAACACCTTGACCTTTTTTCAT
>DATEZD010000087.1:0-29070 GCA_035255865.1 Candidatus Udaeobacter sp. | reverse complement strand
GGCGATCATATCTGGGACCAGAAAGAGATTCTTTCATTCATCGGCACCGAACCGCGTTTGTTGCGCCCGGTGAATTATCCCGATGGTGCGCCGGGAAGCGGATCAATTCTGCTGGAAACGACCAAGGGCAAAATCGGCGTGATCAACGTGCAAGCGCGCACATTCATGCAGCCGATTTTGGAAAACCCGTTCCGTGCTGTCGAAGCAGCAGTGACGAAGATGCGCAGTCACACCGCGAACATCATCGTCGATGCGCACGGCGAAACCACCAGTGAGAAAATTGCGCTGGGCCGATTTCTCGACGGGAAAGTGTCGGCTGTAATCGGCACGCACACGCATGTTCAGACAGCAGACGAGCAAATCTTCCCCGGCGGCACGGCTTTTTTGTGCGATGCAGGCATGTGCGGTCCGATAAACTCCATCCTGGGACGCGCCATCGATCCGATCATGAACCGGTTCGTATCGAACCTGCCGGCATCATTCCCGGTAGCAGGTGGCGAGGTGCGATTACGCGGGGCGCTCATCGAAATTGATGAGACCACCGGCCGCGCGGTGCGCATTACACGGGTCGATGAGCCTGGACCTAGTTCGCCGGCTACATCGGAGCCCGAGCCAAAGATCGACATCGAGCAGGCGCCTTCGCCGGAACAGACTTGAAACTGTTGAACTTGCAGCCAACTATTCATCTCTTCAGTTTCGAATTCTCTAGGAACATTAACGTCCAATAAAAAACCATGAAAAAATCGTTCGTATTTATTTTCATCACGGCTCTCGCGCTGTGCGTTTCACACGTCTGCCAGGGACAAGCGCACAAAAATGTCAAGGAAAACGAAGCAAACAGACTCGCTCGGGAAGGCTCGGAGGCCGCCAAGAATCAGGATTGGGACAAGGCTGTGGACTTGTTTCGCAAAGCGAGCGCAATGGACCACAAATACACGGATGAGCTGGCGGTTGTCTATCAAGGGCGCGGATACGCTTCTTTGAAGAACCAGCAGTACCAAGACGCTATCCAGGACTTCACCGAAGCGCTTAAAATCAAATCGAACGACACGCGTGTTTACGAACAGCGCGCCGCGGCAGAGATGAAAGTCTATGATTATGACAAAGCGCTGGCTGATTACTCTGAGGCCAGCAAGCTGAAACCCAATGAAGTTCGCTACTACAACTACCGGGCCTATATCTACGAGACAAAAGAGGACGCTCAAAATTCAATGGCTGAGACAGAGAAGGCCTTGAAGATCGATCCCAACAACCAGGAGGCGAAAGAGCGAAAACAGCGTTGGGAGCGGAAGCAAGCTGAAAAGATGCCAACCCCGCCACCGACAACCCCGACGCCCAAAAAATCACCGCTGACCAAGAAAAAACCCTGAGCCAAGGCGGCGGAACAGTGCCGCACTCTAAAACGTGGCCGTCACTCCGGCGTCACGGACTGGCGCTGCAGCGGCGCTGTTGCGCGGATTACAGTTACGCCGGCATCGGTGAGCTGCTTTTTTCGCTCTGATCAGGCGCTTTGGGCGGCACTGTGAATTTTCGTTTCCGGCGGTTTGCCGGCAGAGGAGCGAGCGTCATGGTGACGTTGCGACCAGTGATCTTGGGATCCATTTCCACCTGCGACATGCTGGAGAGATCGTCGCGCACTTTCTCCACGAGCTGCATACCATATTCCTGATGCGCCATTTCGCGGCCGCGAAATTGCAGCTGCACACGCACCTTATTCCCCCGATCCAGGAATTCCTCTCCGTGCCGGATTTTCGTCAGGTAGTCGTGCTCATCGATGTTCACACGAAACTTAATTTCCTTTAGTTTCGAGCTGGCTGGCTTTTTATCCTTGGTGTGTTTGGAAATGTCGTATCGGAATTTTCCGAAATCGATGATCTTGCACACCGGCGGATTGGCCGTGGGCGCAACCTCGACCAGATCGAGGCCGAGAGTTTGAGCTTTCCGCAAGGCGTCGTTCAATTTCATGACGCCGAGCTGTTCGCCGGAGGACCCCATTATGACACGGACTTCGCGAGCGCGAATCCGGCCGTTTACACGAATTTGTGGTTGCAGATTAGATCAAGCTCCTGACCGGTGAAACGGGAGTGCGCCGCGCCACCGTATTTCCATCTATCGCATTTCCCGACATCCGCCACCGCGGACGCCAGAGCACTCTGGCTTCGCCGCAGCTGCGATTTACCGCGACGAAGTGCCCGCGTTAATAATCGCGAGCCGAAAAGAAGTTGTAGGCAACAATCTCGCGCTGGCAAGGCCAATCTCGTAACGATTAGGTGTCGATCTCCCAGCCATCACTTTGACGGTGGCTCGCCAAAATGCGCTTTGTGCGCCGCATACGCAGCTGCGTCATCAAGCATCGAATCAATTGTCGCTTCCAAGGGCTCGAGCTTCACAACTCCGGAAAATATCGCGCGGTCGCCAATCTCGGTGTCGATCACGAACGCCGGCCGTTGCGTGATCTGGAGTGCGTGAAATTCGGCCGTTGATGCTCGGATGCGTTTTTCGGTTTTCGCCGATCTGGCATGCTTGCGCAATTCCCCGGCTTCGATCCCGCCAGCTTCAGCACCGACTTCGATGGCGACATCCCAGTCACCGATCTTTCTGCCATCACGCAGCGCCCCATTCGCAAGCGCAAGGCGAACGCGATCATCGGTAAAACCAAAGTCTTTCGCAGCTTCGGCCACGCAGTTCGGCGCCAGCCACTCTGAAAGACTGGGATCGTACCAATCGGTATTGAGCATGAATGGCGAACGCATCATCATTCCACTACGCCGATAGAACCATTGCTCTTGCTCGCGTGAAGTCGGCAAACCACGCGGATCCATCAACGCGATCTTCCACTGAAACTCGACGCGGCCGTCGTATCGCTTTTTTAATTCCGCCCATGTCGGCTCGGACCAAAAACACCAGGACGAAATGACGTCGAGATAATCAGTGACAGTGATGGACATGCTTGAAAGTTAAAAAAGTTAAAAGCGTTACAAGGTTAAAAAGGTTACAACGTTGAACCCTAAATCCGTTCTAACAATGTAACTCTTTTAACTTTTTTAACTTTCATTTTGGACCTCAATCATATTTTGCTTTTTCTCGCGGTGGTTTCATCGCTGCTTGCCCTGGGCCGGGCATGGCGTCCCAGCGCACCTTATCATGGCTGGCGTTTCGCTGCGCTCATCGTGCTCGCGATTACCGGCATCGCCTGGCTTTTTTGGCGCGGCGCCGCAGGATACGTCGGTGGCTGCGCATGGTTTCTTCTCCTGTTCCTTCCGGCAATTGGATTGCGCAAAATGACGGAGCTCGCCATGAAAGGAAACTACAAATCCGCCAGAAAACTCGGAATGGTCCTTCAAATTTTGCATCCCAGTTCTGAGTTGCATGACCAAATCCGCTTATTTCGCCGGCTGGAATCTCAAGCGAACTATCGAACCGCAGTCGGTCCGGTCGCTGTCGACCACGAAACTACGCACAGCCAACTCCGAAATGCGCCGGCAGTTCTCGTATTGATTCTCCTTAACGCAGGGGCCTTTCTTTTCGAGATCTCTGTTGGCAACTGGAACAGTCCAGACGTTTTGCATCGAATCGGGGCGCTCGAACCTTATGCCGTTGTAGTTCAAGGCGAGTACTGGCGGCTTTTCACAGGTCTATTCTTGCATGGAGGTTTCACTCATCTCTTTTTCAATGTCTTCGCGCTTTACGTTCTTGGCCCACCACTGGAGCGATCCATCGGCACGATGCGGTTTGTCCTGTGTTACTTGATTTCAGGGCTCGCCTCGGGCGCCGGGGTTGTGGGCTTAACCTTAATTGGCCTCGTCCACCCAGTTCAACTGGTCGGTGCGTCGGGCTCTATTATGGGCATCGTCGGCGCATGGGCAGGATTTTTGATGCGACATCGCCACTCGCCGCATGCGAAGCAACGATTGGTAAACGTTGTGATGATCGTCGCGATCCAGATCGCGTTCGATCTTTCGACGCCGCAGGTCAGTCTGTCGGCGCATCTATGTGGACTAGTCGCGGGATTTTTTCTTGGACTTATCCTGGCACCGTCTGCTGTAGCCGGGGGCGTTGACCCCGGCAGCCGACCGGGCTGACTTGGCAGTGGAGCTTTCTTGACCACGACAGCGTTCGAGATTGATTAAGTCGTTCTCTGTGGTCGACCGGGATCACCGATCCCGGCTACAGTGACGCGCACCCGCATGCCGACTTTTCAAACCTACAATGTCACGCCGATCCTGCCGGCGACGCTGGAACCGCTGCGGGAGATGAGTTTCAACCTTTGGTGGACGTGGGAGCCCTCCGCGCGCCGCTTGTTCCGGCATCTCGATCACGAGCTTTGGGATCGCACAAATCATAATCCGATCCGCATGCTGCAACTTTCGCGGCAATCCAGGCTGGAAGAACTTTCGCAGGACAAGAATTTTCTGCGCGAGCTCAAGCAAGTCTTTGAGGAATTCGAGAAATATCTGGGACGCCACGATACCTACGGAAAAGCCGGAGCCGGTAGCGCGATCAAAAATCCTATTGCCTATTTTTCCGCCGAATTTGGTTTTCACGAATCGATCCCGAATTACTCTGGCGGCCTGGGTATCCTTGCCGGCGACCACTGCAAATCAGCCAGCGATCTTGATCTGAATTTCGTTGCGATCGGTCTGCTCTATCGGCACGGCTATTTTCGCCAGCAGATCGATAAGGAAGGCCTTCAGGGAGCGATTAACCTCAACCAAAATTTTTATCATCTGCCGATCCGCGAGGTCCGCCGGGGCGATACGAAGCTTCTCATCTCAGTGCCGATTCTGGACCGCGAAGTCTTTGGCAGGCTTTGGGAATTGCGTGTCGGCCGAGTAAATGTCTATCTGCTCGACACAGATATTCCAGAAAACATCCCGGAGGACCGACTAATTACTGCCGAGCTGTATGGCGGCGACCTCGAGATGCGCATGCGTCAGGAGATCGTGCTCGGTATTGGTGGCGTGAAAGCGCTCACTGCGCTTGGAATTCAGCCGGACGTGTTTCATATGAACGAGGGGCATTCGGCGTTTCTGGCGCTGGAGCGCATACGTCTCAATGTCGTGGAGAAAAAGCTCGATTTTTATTCGGCACTTCAAGTCGTCGCGGCTGCGAATGTTTTTACTACGCATACTCCGGTCCCCGCCGGCAATGATGCGTTCCCGCGCGAGATGATGCAGAAATACTTCGGCAAGTTCGCCAAGGAAATAAACATTCCATTCGACGAGCTGTTCTCATTCGGTCATACACGCCTCAATCCAAACGACCCGTTCAGCATGACCATTCTCGCGTTGCGTCTTAGCCGGCACGCAAACGGCGTCAGCAAATTACACGGCGAAGTGACTCGATCGCTTTGGAAAGATGTCTGGGCCGGCGTTCCGGTACAGGAAGTGCCGATTACCAGCATCACCAACGGAGTTCATACCAAGACGTGGATGGCGCCCGAATTTGCGGCGCTCTACCGCAAGCATCTCGGCGATTGGGAGGAACACCTGACCGAGCCCGAATTTTGGCGCGGTGTCATTGATATTCACGACGCGCAACTTTGGGAAACACATCAACAACTCAAACGGCGCTTGATTGACTTTGTCCGGGACCGGGAGCGACAGCGCCGTGAACGACTGGGCGAATCCCCGGAATCTGTTCGCAACGTTAATCGCATTCTTGATCCGGAAATTTTGACCGTTGGTTTTGCGCGCCGTTTTGCGACGTACAAGCGCGCCACGCTTTTGTTCAGCGACAAGGAACGGTTGAAGCGGTTGATGAACGATGCCACTCGCCCCGTGCAATTCATTTTCGCAGGCAAAGCGCATCCGCGCGATGAAGCAGGCAAGGCCTTCATCCAGGAAGTTTACAAGTTTAGCCGCGAAGCTGGCCTTGAAAATCGCGTCGTCTTTCTTGAGGATTACGACAGCTACATCGCGCGCCGGCTCGTTCAGGGAGTTGATCTTTGGCTTAACCATCCACTGCGTCCATTGGAAGCCAGCGGCACCAGCGGAATGAAATCGGCGCCGAATGGCGGGATTAACCTGAGCGTGCTCGATGGCTGGTGGCGCGAAGGCTACAACGGCAGCAACGGCTGGGCCATTGGCGCTGAGATCGATAATGGCACCACTGAATTTCAAAACCAAGTGGACGCGAGCAGTCTTTATCAATTGCTCGAGAACCAAATCGTTCCGCTTTATTACGCGAAACCGGACGGCAAACTTCCCCTCGCCTGGCTGCAATTGATGCGCGAATCCATTCGCAGCGTCACGCCGCTCTTCAACACGCAACGGATGGTGAAGGAGTATACCGAGCAGCTTTATATTCCGGCAGCCCACGCACACGGCAATTTTTCCAGTGACGGCTGCGGCGCCGCAACGCAACTGAGCAAATGGAAAGCACAGATGCGAAAGGATTGGCCACAGGTGCAGATTTCCGACGTGCAAGTAGCCAACAAAGATCGCCAAATCATTTTGGTCGGCGAATCACTGCAGATCAGCGCGCACGTGCATCTGGGCGCGGTCGATCCGCAACATGTGCGCGTCGAAGCGTATCACGGCGAAATGGACAATGGCGACATCCATAATCCCACTGCCACGGTGCTACATCAAAGCGGTAAGGCCGATGGCGATGGAAATTACATTTACCAAGGCAGCGTTCCCGCCACTGAAAGCGGCACGTACGGGTTCAGCGTCCGGGTCGTGCCTACGCATCCCTGCCTGATGCAAGCGCACGAACTGCGCCTCATCACCTGGTCTTAATCCCTGTAGCCGCTTCGCTGTGCGAAGCGTGCGGTTCGCCCATAGGGCGACGGCTACAGAAACAACGAGGGCCCCGCGGTTGCCCGCGAAGCCCTCGCGCAGCTAGCAATCTTTTATGTTTCCGTCGTCACCGGCACGACAGGTAGCAGCTTCGGTCGGTGACCGGCGCGTCGGAAAATATGCTCTTCTCCACCGAGGCTTTGCTCCACCCATTTGGCAGCGCGCTCGCGCACTTCGTTGCTGGAGCGCAGACGCAGCTTATGTTTGATGTTTTCCCGGTGGCTCTCGATCGTTTTCACGCTCAAATTCAAAGACGCCGCGATCTGCCGGGTGCCAAGCCCCGAGCCAAGCAACTGGAAAATGTGCATCTCGCGGTTGGACAATTCTTCAAGACAATTACCTGAACTCAGCGTGTGATTATGTTTCCGGTGCCGCTGAAGCGCTTTGCGAAATGCGCCCAAGGCCAACTCCCGACTCACGTAAATGCCGCCCTTCATAATCTCCCGAACAGCGATGGCCAGCTTTTCGCTGGCCGCTTGTTTCATGACGTAACCGCTCGCGCCCGCGCGCATGGCGCGCTCGGCGAAAATACTTTCCTCGAATGCGGAGTACACCAGGACGTACAGCCCTGGGTTTTGGGTTTTTAGCTCCTTGATCAATTTTAGACTGTCCCCCGCACCCAGCCGCAATGCGGTCACCACAAATTGCGGCTGGCATTCGCCGATCTTTCTCCGCGCGTCCGACACGCTACCCGCTTCCCCGCACACCATCATGTCCGGCTGCGAATTCAGATATGCGCTGATCCCCTGACGAAGCAGCGGTTGCTCGTCCAGCACGAAGATTCGTATTTTCGCCGGTTTCTCATCAGCACTTTCAGAGCAGCGAAAGAGCGAAAGCGACCGACCTTCAACCTCTGACCTAGTGCCCCCGATCTCAGGGTTCGTTTCCATTAGTGTTTTCTGTGGTTAGGTTTTGCTAAGCCCAGGCAGGACTCCGCGGTTTGCCGCGGAGTCCTTTATGCTGGGTTAGGCGTTAGGCTTTGGTTATTACTAGTCACTATCTTCTTCGGATTTTTCGGGGTGAAGTTTCGAAAAAAGTTTCGAAATCTTATCTCAATCGTTCCATGACCGTAACAATCTCTCTCTGTGACACCCCTCCGTTGCCGACCGAGATTAAAAGCCCGCGGTTGTCGGCACTGCGATGTAGGCCAGACCGAGACGAAAACATCCAGGCACTCCGCAACAGGTCTTATCACCAGACTTGCGTAACAAGCGTGCAGATGAGATGATCGACGACTGTGAGACCGGACACCCCCCATGACGGCCGACCCGATGCTCAGTTCAAGACGACACGCTGGAGCATCGTTTTGTCGTGCGCGGACCTCGGAAGCGATGACGCGGAGGCGCAGGCTGCACTGGCGGAGCTTTGCAAAATTTATTGGCGACCAGTCTTCGCTTTCATCTGCCGCCAGGGACACTCCGTTCCCGATGCACAGGATTTGACTCAGGACTTTTTCGCCAGAGTGCTGAAAGGGCGTCTCCTTCAGTCTGCTAATCAAAACAGAGGCAGGTTCCGGTCACTTCTGCTCAAGGCGTTGCAGCGTTTCTTGCAGGACGAAGCCGATAAGCGTTCCGCTCACAAACGCGGCGGTGACCTGCGTTTCGTTTCCTGGGATGATTGGATGGCGGAGGCGCCATCGCACTTGTCAATTCCAGGGCTGGAATCGGACAACTGGTCGCCGGAAAGAATTTTCGACGTGCGCTGGGCGGCGACAGTGGTCGAGCGCGCGCTACGCCAATTGGGCGACGAATGTGAAAAGCGCGGCCGGCGTCGCATCTTTGATGTCCTAAGCAGTTGTCTCGCTGCGGAGCGAGAAGATGTCTCGTACGCAACATTTGCCAGGATACTCGGCCTTGAGGAAACGGCAGTGAAAAGTCTCGTATACCGGTTGCGTGATCGTTACCGCAGTCTGCTCCGCGAAGAAGTCGCCCAAACCGTATGGGAAGCTAAGGAGATCGACGACGAATTGCGCTATCTCTGCGCGGCCCTGGCTGCCTCGGAATAGCGCGCCATCCCCGGCAAACTCTGCCAAGTCCGTCGCCTCATTCCTTCGTAATTCACGTGGCGGCGCTTTTTTCGGTGCGCACGGAGTGATGCGCCCTACATACCTTCGGTTGGCAGGACATTGCCCGACGAGATAATCATCCGGCGTGCTCAATTTTGTGTTTCGATGCAATGTTTTGAACTGAATTGTTTGCACGCAGCAGGGAGCTGATCATCGAGTAAGAAAAGTGAGAAAAATTCTTAATTTTTACGCTTTGCAACCATTTAAACGCGATCTACGATCAGAATACCCTTCATGAGCTCGCCTGGCGTTTCCCTTTCCCTGCATCTCCAGAGTGAGTCGGGCAGCTGCGCAAAGTGTGGGTCGGCGTCGCGGGTTGGTCGCGGTCTTTGTCTGAATTGTCTTCTTTCCGCAGGTATCGACAGCAACGGCGATCATCCGCAGGCCGAGGAAACGCTAGATGACCTGCTCAACAGAATTCACGGATCTGACGCGGACTGGTTGTTAGGCAATTATCAGATTCTGGAAGAAATCGGCCGCGGGGGAATGGGCGTAATTTATCGGGCGCGCCAACGGCATTCGCGCCGCATTGTAGCGCTGAAGCGCATTTTATCATGCCACGCCGACTCGCGGGAGACACTAATGCGCTTTCGGCGCGAAGCTCAGGCTGCGGCCAAGCTCGATCACCCAAACATTCTGCCCATCTACGAAGTAAGCGAGAGCGAAGAGGGACTGCCCTTCTTTAGCATGAAGTTTGCGGGCGGCGGCAGTTTACTCGAAGCAACCCCGGCGCTGCGCGCCGAGACGCGTCGGGCTGTTGCGTTGATGGCCAAGGTGGCGCGCGCACTGCAATATGCCCATGACCAGGGAATCCTTCATCGCGATCTCAAACCGGGGAACATTTTACTGGACGGCCACAGCGAACCACTGGTGAGCGATTTCGGATTGGCGAAATGGCTGGAACCAAACAGCGATTTGACGCGCACACCCAACATTTTCGGGACGCCAGGCTACATTGCGCCCGAACAAGTGAACGGATCGTCGGGAAGACTTACGCCCGCGGCAGACATATATAGTTTGGGTGCGGTTTTGTTCTATCTTTTAACTGGCCGGCCGCCTTTCATAGGTGAACATGCGCTGAAAGTCATTCAGCAGACCACTGAAAAGCCCGCGCCCAAATTGCGCAGCTTAGCGCCGGGACTGGACCGCGATCTGGAAACTATCTGTGCCAAATGTTTGGAACGCGATCCACACGCGCGTTATCGCTCAGCTGGCGAACTGGCCGAAGATCTTGAACGCTGGCTCCACGGGCATTCCATCGTCGCGCGGCCAGTTTCGCCGCCGGTCCTTCTCTGGCGGTGGTCGCGACGAAATCCAATTGTTGCCGCCATGGCCGCGCTTTTACTGACGATGGGGACGGCGGTCGGCGTGCTGATTTGGAAGGGCGAAGTTGCTCCTGAGAGTGGTGACGCGCCAGCTGGCATTGCTGTGTTGCCCTTTGAAAGTCTCAGCCCGGACAAAGAAAACGCGTTTTTCGCAGGCGGCATTTACGATGGTGTTTCCACCAAGCTGGCGAAAGTGGCCGATCTAAAGGTGATCAGCCACAACAGCGTGGCAAAATATCGCGGCGCGCGCGATACGCACGAAATCGGTCGCGCGTTGAATGTGGCTTACGCGCTCAAGGGGAGCGTACGCCGGAGCGCGGGCAGGATCCAACTGAACGTCCAGTTAATTGACACGCGCAACGATTCTCAGATTTGGGCGGAACAATACGATCGAGATCTAAATAATGTGTTCGCCCTCCAAAGTCAGATCGCACAAAAAGTCGCTGACCGGCTCAGAGTTAATGTCTCATCCACCGAAAAAGCCGCCATCCAAGAGCCACCGACCACAGATCTTATCGCCTACGACGCGTACCTTCGAGCCAAAGACCTCATCAATGACATCTCGTTTAGTACCCGGCAAGAGGAAGATCTGTTCCAAGCCGTTCGGCTCCTTGACCAGGCAGTGGCGCGCGATCCTTCGTTCCTCGATGCCTATTGCCAATTGGTAGGAGCGCATGACCGAATATACTTCGTTGGTTTCGACCACACTGATGCGCGTCTTAAATTGTCTGAAGCGGTAATTCAGTCGATTCGCCGGCTGCGCCCGGGATCGGGAGAGATGCATTTGGCCCTCGCTCAGCATCAATATTGGGCGTTTGGGGATTACGACCTGGCGAAGCAGGAACTAGCCCTTGCACGACGCACCTTGCCAAACGAGTCGCGGATTCCCCTTTTGACTGGCTACATCGAGCGGCGTCAGGGGCATTGGGAGAAATCGCTCGAGGAAATGAAGCAAGCATTGGAGCTGAATCCCCGCGATTTTTCCATACTTCAGCAAATCTCCCTTACTTACGAAGCGTTGCATCGCTACAAAGAGATGGCCGCGACGCTTGATCGTGTGCTGGCAATGGCTCCGAAAGACATTCCCAGCCGGGTACGACGCGCATTGGTTGATCTGGAGGAGGGCGCAGACCCTAAACCTCTCCACGCCACGATTGACGCAATTCTGGCCGAGGACGCGAACGCAGCGCCTGTTCTTGTTAACCAATGGCTCCTCCTTGCGCTGCGCGAACGTGACCCCATTGCAGCCGAGCGTGCGTTGTCCATTATGGGTGGCGGTGGATGCTTTGACGAAAACATTCCATTCCCCAACGGCTGGTGCGAGGGACTTGCCGCGTCGTTGCGCGGCAATGACTCGGCTGCTCGTGGGGCGTTGAATAGCGCGCGAAACGAACTCGGCCAAACGGTACGGACCCAACCCGATTATCCCGCTGCACTTTGCGCCCTTGGTGTCGTTGATGCCGTTCTCGGGAATAAGGAGGATGCGATTCGCGAAGGCGAGCGTGCGGTCGAGTTGTTACCAGTTACCAAAAACGCAATCCAGGGTGCAACGCTGGTCCGATACCTGGCCGTCGTTTACGCATGGACCGGTGAGAAAGATCGCGCGATCGAACGATTGGCGGAGACAACGCACCTGCCGGGCAGCCACGTCACCTATGGCAACTTGCGCCTGAATCCACTTTGGGATCCAATGAGAGGCGACCCGCGCTTCGAAGCGCTCGTCGCTTCGCTCGCACCGAAATAACATTCCGCGCTGCTGCACGCGCGCACTCATAAGCGTTTGCGAAACCCCAGACCCAAGCTGCATCGTTTTTCCCCGGGCACCAATAGGTCTGCGTGACGGAATTTGTAGGGCGTCTGTGTCAGACGCTTGGTTGATGGCGGTGTTTCACATTCCTACCGAATTGAACCACGCAGTGGTAAATCTACCGGTAGCGGTCTTTGCCTTTGAACTTGACAGTCTTTCACAAAATCTGTAAGGGCCGATCATGAAAACGCTCCAAGCTAAAGTCACTATACGTTTCGTCGCGGCAATGCTGGTTACCGTGGCTATCATTAGTCTCAGCGCACTTGCAATGCACACGCCGGCCCAGAAGCAAAACTCTCTGGCATTAAAGAGTATTCAAACGGACAAGACCACAGTGTTCTACGCTAACGCTCGCCCAAGTAATATTTACTTTGTAGAGCTTGTCCTGCCAGGAAGTGAGAGTAAGGCCGCGACTGAGAACTTGAAACTAGTCGCAGCGACGCTGTAGGCCTACTGATCAGCAGCTAGCAAGTAGCTCTGCCAGTCCCCATGGTTTTGGGGACTGGCTGTGTTGTGTCTGGTTGGAGTCGGGACTCTTGCTCCTTTCTTTCTCATGAGATGTTTTCAAAGCGCACCCACGCGGTCTGGCTTGGAACCCATTTTTTCCTAATAACGGCAGTTTGCTTTGGCGGAGTCTTCTCGTTGGTCGCGGGAGGCTCTCCCATGTTGCCCTCAGCGCTCGAACCGTACGCGCGCAACGCTGAAGTCGCTGCCGCTTCGCTGCTGGGGAAGCAAACCGCTGCCTCGAGTCCGGTCCGACGAGGCATCGCGACTTATCTGCATGCCGCGGGCATCCAGGCGGGCTACACCTTTTTTGCGCCGAATGTTCCCGGCTACCGCAGGATAACCTTGGAGCTGTTTTACGAGGATGGACGAGTAGAACAGGAGTCGCCGCATCTGCGCAGCAAAGCCGCTGCCTTGCGTTTGGACAGTTTGTTAGGGAGGTTGGCAGACGAACGTTACGAGCCGATCCGGGAGGTAGTGATCAAAATGCTTGCGTTCGCTGTCTGGCGGGAGCATCCCGACGTGAAGAAGGTTCGCGCGGTGTTCGGGTCCGTAACTCCACTTGGCATAACTAAATTCGAGCAGGGCAAAGCAGAAATATTCTAACCAATGTTCAGCTTCGATTTTAGGCTGCGTGAAGAGGGAAAGCAGTAAGAACTTCCTAAACAGAAGGAAACGAAGATAACGAAGAGGTTGCAAACCGAATTAAGACCTTTGTTTCCTTCGTTGCCTTTTGTGAAAAATCTTCAAAATCCAGTCAGCGTGATGGCACTATCTGTTCGCCAACAGCGGCAAGGGCCTTGTCGGGCGCGAACTTGGCGAATCCATTACCTCTTTCGATAGTCCATTGATTCCGAAGCTTAGCTGGTTGGTCGCTCTCGGTCACATCGTCAACATAAGCGAGGAAGCTGTGCTAAGTATCGCATGGGCTTGCTTGCTTTCCGCAGGCTGCTTTTTATTGTTGGGACTCTTCTGCCGCCCGGCCGCTATTGTTGCCTGGTTTCTCCACCTTTGCACCGCCGAAAGCGGAGGGTTACTGGCTTACGGCGCCGATAACTTTATGACCACGGCACTCTTCTACCTGATGTTGTCTCCGATTCCAGATCGCTACGCTTTGATCAGTGGGTTGTTAAAACAAAAACGAAAGGTCCGCAGCTTTTGGGGTTTTGGCGGCGCGTTCTGCATATGCATCTCTGCTTCGTTTACTTCATCGGCGGCCTGGCAAAATGTCTCGGCAACGGCTGGTGGAACGGCACCAATCTCTGGCGCTCGCTAATCCGGGCACCTTTAAAGCTTGTTTCGCCGGATATCCTTGTTCACTTCAAATATGCTCTTCCTGCTCTTGGAATTTCAATCTGTCTGACCGACGTATCCAGTTTTCATTTGGATGAAAAAGACTCGCCTCGTTTGGCTGGTTTGTATTTTGGCGATGCCCGCGGCAATAGGATTAATGATGGGGTTGTACCTCTTTGCGCTCGTTATGATTGTGATGAATCTGGCAGTATTCGGCGTTCCCCATACTAGCTACCTCGGGACAAATCGGCCGTTGCCTTCATCGAGATAAATAGTCGAGCCGACGTGTGAGATTTGAAGCGATTGTCGCCATGTGCCGGATCGAAAATCTTTCACAGCTTCAATTCTTTTGGTTCCTGGCGTTGATCGCTCAGTCGCGGGAGCGACGTTGATCATCGCTTCGGACAAAACTCTGCCATCCATCTTGGTCGGTGCTTTGCTGCCAAGAATCTGCAGGATCGTCGGAGCAAGATCGGTATTACCGGTCGCTAAATCGTCCGTTTCGCCGCGACGAAAATCCGGGCCGGCGGCGATCAACACGTTGTGCATGTCGAACCGGCTGAGTGTGGCGTGTGTCCCCTTCCCTGCTGCTCGCTGCCAATCGGCGTCGATCATTCCCGGAATATGGAACTGATTTTTGGAGTCATTCCAACGGAATGCCATCACTACATCCGGCGCATACCGCGGCTCAGGCGGATTTATGTTTGCTCGCGCGAGAGCAAATGTACCTTCCACCGGTTCTTTCGTGAAAATCACCCCGGCAAAATCGGATTGCTGCAAAAACTCGACCAGACCACGAATCAGCTTCGCATCATGTCCGATAACATAGAAAAGGACGCTACCGCCGTTGCCGGCCAGCATGATCTCGCCAGATTTCGGTTCGTTTTCGAATTCGGTCTTCGCGGCGAAACCGGCGTCGTTCAAAATTTTTCGCAAATCAATTGAGCGTTCGATCGTGGAAAAACCATGATCGGAAACGACAAAAACGTCTGTTGTTCCGCGCGTCCCGCCGCTGCGGGACTGATCTAACGCCGCGAGCACAGCCGCGAGATTTTCATCAGCGGACTTGATAGCAGCAAGCGCTGCTGGTGCGCCCGGCGCGGATTCGTGTTGGGTAAGATCTGGCTCGCCCAACCAAAGAACCGAAAACGCTGGCACCGCATCTTTCCAAAGAAAATCGATCAATGCTTTCGTTGTCCAGCGGTCTTGTTGCAGATGAGCCGACGGAAACGGACCAAGCGCTTCGTTAATCGAAGCGAGAATCTCCGCCGGCAGTGACTTGCCTGCGAAAAGCGTCACGCTGCTCTTCGCGCGTTGAGAATCGATTCTTGTTTCGTTCTCCGAATTTGTTCGCCTCTCTCTTTGCAAGGGAGAGGGAAGGGTGAGGGTTGCCGCGTTTTCAGTGGGAGGCGTTGTTGATCCCCTCACCTCCATCCTCTCCCCTTCAGCAAGGGGAGAGACGACCCTATTCACGCTGTTAAGGCGGTTCGCCACATCAGGGTGCCGATCTAACAAAAGTCCGACGGATTTTGCAGCTGCGATCGCGGTGCGCCCGCCTACGCGCTGGACGAGTTCAGCGATGGTTGGAACGGAAATGTATTTGCCGCCCGACAATTCATCTCCCTTCTTCACCGCTGCTGGAATCTCAACATCGATCGCGTGGCTAAGATCGATGTCCGGACGATACACATGGTTTGCAATGATCCCGTTCTTGCCGGGATAAACACCTGTAAGAAGCGCCGTTCCGTTTACCATCGTCGCAGGGGGATAAACGGCATGATGATTGCGAAAAGTGACTCCCTCACGCGAAAGCTTCCAAAGCGTCGGCGTGTTTTGTTCGCTCACAAAATCCGGCCGCATCCCGTCCCAAACGACAACCACTACATGCCGCTCGGATTCTGGCGGAGCGGCAGCGAAACCGGTCGCGTGCAGTGAAAAAACAACAGCGAGCATCGAGAGCGATGTGCAATATTTCCGAGACATGTGTGGACGCAGACTACGCAGACGCCGTGGTGAGCGAAAGTCGAATCCATTCCACGGCTTTGGTAGGGCGCAGCCGGGCCGAGTCGGACTGGCGTTCAGCGCACGCCAACTAGGCACATTGTCGTTATTGCTGTTCATATCGACGGTGACAGCGCTGCCCGCTCCACTGATTCCGACTGCAGATGGAATCAGCTGGCGATACAACATGATCGAAGAAATCGGCAATGGTCTTCATATTCCCGACGCCAAACCGGACGCAGATGGCAAGATTCGCCTGCAAGTTTTGTATCGCATTGGTGGGACGGAGAACGTCGATGGGAAGGACCTTCTCAAGTTCGAAATGCACCGCGCCGGTGTGATTACCAACACGGACCTGTTGGCCGTCAATGAACATGGCATTATTTGCTGGGCGCGGATTAATCTGGACGGCGAGCTGGTTAAGTTTGATCCGCCACAGACGATGATCGCCATCCCGCTTAAGAAAGGTGCTAGCTGGGATTTCAACTCCGACACGATCGGAGGCGAATTAAAAGTGGACCAGCATTACGACGTCGTTGGCGAAGAGGATATAAACGTGCCGGCCGGTAAATTTCACACGTTCCGCATTCATGGAGAGCAAACGTCACCCAGCGCGATGAAAATTGATCGCTGGTTCGCGAGCGGTGTTGGAATCGTCAAAGACGTGACGACCATGCGCGCCGCTAATGGCGATTTGCTCCAGCGCATTTCCCTCGAGCTAGTGGAGCGCCCCAAAATTACCGAGCGCCCCGAAGTGAAATCGGACGCGGCGCTGAAGCAGCTTTCAGTGAGCCTTGCAAAGGATTCTTTTGGGAAACCGATGACGACTTTTTCATCAAATACATCGGAGATCTACGCGCGTTGGCAGGGACAGCGGTTGCGAAAAGGCGCAAAGGTAAAGGCTGTCTGGGTCGCAGAGAACATCGGCGAAGATTTTCCTCAAGATTACAAGGCGGACGAAGTCTCCGCTGTCGCTGAAAGCCCAACAGCACACGGCACGTTCACGCTGGCACGGCCCGAAGACGGCTGGGCGCCTGGCGATTACCGCGTGGAATTTTATGTCGATGACGTTTTAGTGGACGCAGTGAAACTAAAAATTGTGAAATGAACAAGGAGCGGCGGTCTCCAGTCCGCCGGTGGGGGATCTGGATCGCCTCGCCGTAAATTTGTTGAATCCAAAACGATCTACCGGCGCATCGTAATAAAAGAATCCCATTTCACATGAAGAAAATCACGATTGCATTTCTTGCAGGATGTTTCGCTCTCGTCGCCGGATGCTGGTTGCCTGGAGTTCGAGGCAATGGCCATATCAAAATCGACGAACGCAAAATTGGCGCGTTTGCCAACATCGACGCGAGGGGCGCATTTGTAATCAACTGGGAAAATGGAGCGCCCACTCTGCGCATAAAGACGGACGAAAATCTTTTTCCCTACATCGAGAGCGAGATTTCCGGGAACACACTTCGCTTGCGCAGCCGCGAGCAGATTCGACCAACGCACGGAATAACTGTGTCCGTTGCAAGCCCGGCCCGGGAAGCGGCCAGAATCACGGGAGCGGTAAAGCTCGCCGCAGGCCAGCTGACGGGGCCCAAATTCGCTTTGGAAGGCACGGGCGCATCGCGTATCTCGCTCGATGGCAATATCGACCAGCTCCTTGTTGATATGACCGGCGCAAGCGACCTGAAGGCGGCTGCCCTCCAAACCAAGACCGCTGAAATTTCCATCCGGGGCGCAGGGGACGCTGAGGTCGCGGTTGCTGAAAAGTTAAAGGTGGCGATCGCCGGTGCGGGAAAAGTGAGTTACTCCGGCAATCCGCCAACGATCGAAAAACACATCAGCGGCGCCGGCTCAATTCGGCATAAAGACTAGCCGCCGGTGCGGAGATCACTCACGTCTGGTCGGTTGCCGCATCGTTGATTGTTGTTCAGGTTCCTCGCCTATCGCCACGAGAGACTGAGAACCATCACAGCAAGCAATAAACGAGATGCCAATTCATAGAAATCTCCCGTGCACGTAATATTCAGGGATTCTTGCGCTCGAGCGCAACGGTGAACGGATGCAGCTCCGCCGTCATCAAGCCGCCAGCGACCGCGGGATCTTCTTCGATAAATTTCCGGGCCGCGGCTTCATCTTTCGCTTGGAATACAGCAATGCCGAATGTCTTATCGCCGGACTCGGGTGTGCGCCCGGCGAGGATCAGCTGGCCCGTTTTGATCGCCTCTTGGAATCGAACGAAGTGGCGCTGCAGCACCTTCTTGTCTTCAGCGGTCCAATTCGCGTCCGCATGCAACCGCGGCACGAGACGCAGCACATAGATGAATTGCTTTGGCTTTTCGGGCTGGGATTCCTGCCCTGGCAACAGCTGAACGAGCACCAAGACACCGGCCATCACGATAAAAACATCAATCAAGGAAAACTTCATTTCGACACGATTTATCAAATGGAGTCCGATTGGACTAGCGAAATGAATCGAAGCGGCGACTTCGGTTTTCCTGCTTTCCTGGTTTCCTGATTCGTAGATTCTTACTTAGTGGCAAAGTTTGTTCTGATTGGCAGCGGACTCGCAGGCGGCTTGCTCGCCGCGTACTTGGGCCGGCGCGGATACGATGTTGATCTTTACGAGCGGCGTACTGATCCCCGTGAAGGCAACATCGTCGGCGGGCGATCGATCAATCTGGCGATTTCGACACGGGGCATTCATGCGCTCGAACAGATCGGCATCGCGCATGAAGCGTTGCAACACGCGATCCCCATGCGCGGGCGGATGATTCATCCCGCAGGCGCAGGAGCACGCACCATTTTCAGCCCGTACGACGTCGACCCTGAAAAGTGCATCAACTCAATCGGACGCGCTGCGCTCAACACAACTGTCATTGAAGCTGCGCAGCGGTATCCGAACGTGCGCGTGCACTTCAATCACAAATGCACCGATGTCGACTTAGACGGCGCGGTCGCGCATCTGGAGAAAATCGCTGTATCGGCCGCTGTCTCAGCAGCAAATCCAAAAATCATCCCCGCGCACGGCGACGCCGTCATCGGCGTCGATGGCGCGTTCTCCGCGGTGCGTCAATCGATGCAGATGCACATCGACAACTTCCAATACGACGAGAGTTATCTCGCTCACGGGTACAAAGAACTCACCATTCCGCCCGCCGTTGACGGTTCTTGGCGAATGGAAAAGAACGCGCTCCATATCTGGCCACGGAAAAGTTTCATGATGATTGCGCTGCCGAACCCTGACGGTTCGTTCACCTGCACACTCTTCTGGCAATTCGAAGGCCAGCGCAGCTTCGCCACAACGAAAACGGATGATGACGTGCGCCGATTCTTCGATGAAGAATTTCCCGACGCCGTGCCACTCATGCCGACGTTGCTTGAAGATTTCCGCACAAATCCGACCGGCTCACTGGTGACCATTCGTTGTGCACCGTGGTTTTACCGGGACAAGGTTTGTCTCCTTGGCGACGCCGCGCACGCAGTGGTGCCCTTCTATGGTCAGGGAATGAACGCTGCATTTGAAGATTGCGTCGTGCTGGATGAATGCCTGGAAAGATTTCCAGATGACCGCGAGCGCGCGTTCGCTGAATATTTTTCCAGGCGGAAAGAAAACGCCGATGCGCTCGCGGATCTTGCGATTGGGAATTTCATCGAGATGCGCGACAAGACCGCGTCGAAAGCGTTTCGCGCGAAAAAGAAGCTCGATCATCTGCTCGAAGCCGCGCTGCCGGGAATTTATCTCCCCCTTTACACCATGGTCACGTTTACACGCATTCCTTACGCTGCGGCAGCGAAACGGGCTCGGGCGCAGGACCTGTTGGTTTACGCAAGTTTGATTGTCATTTCTGTAATTTTGATTGGCGTGGCAGTCTGGTTCGCAGCCAGCTGATTTTTCATGTGAATTCGATTCTACTTTGAATTGCAGAAAGCCGGGCCGCTTTGTTACCGTCCTGTTATGCAGTCAAGACAACTCCCATATTCCATTCTCGTCATCGTTTGTCTCGTTTTCGCCGGGGCTTTGCGCGCACAAGACAATCCGCTGAACGATCCCGATCTAAAGAAGATGTTAAAGGAAGCAGAAAAAATACAGAAGGAGGCCGGAGAAGTTCAGAAACAGAACCCGACGTCGCCGGGCACAAAGAAGAAACTCGCGGAAATGGAGGCACAGGCAAAAGAAGAGGAAGCGCGACAGGAACAGGAGGAAAAACGTGAGAAGGAACAATTGCAGGCTGCGCTGAAGAAGCAACTGGACGCACCCGGCCCCATCTCGTTACCCGATTGGGCTCCAACCACACCACAATTCAAAGCCAATCGTGCGCCGGAGAGAAAGATTGTGGGTGACCAAGTACAGATCGTTCAGACCGGTGCCTCATCACTGACGCCAAAGGAATTGGCGGACGGCTGGGAAGCGGCGGCAGTTGCGGCAAAGAATCTCAACCACGGCCGGAACAACATTGAAGTTAATGGCAAGCTGACTACGATCATGTTTCTCAGCACACGCGCCGATCCCGTGCAGGAGGTAAAACTCGAAGCCTCCCGAGAACCAGGTGGCAAAATTACTCAGGTGGAAATCTCCTCGCCATTGCCCAAGCCAAATATCGAGAGCGAATGACAATCCGCTGGAAAACATCACTTGGGAGACCTCCTAAATATCATAAGAACGATTAGTCGCTCACGCGCTTGAGCCATCCATAAACAGAGCCGGTGCTGCAGGGTGCGCTGTCCTCAGCGCATCCATTGAGGAAGGTAACCTGTCACGCGCTCTCCGCTGAGGACAGCGGACGCTACAGCCATGTTTTTCAGCAGTTTTTAAGCCTCTCCGCTCTGAGCGGGAACTTGCAATTCGCTTGAGCCGGATTAACGAAATTATTATGAGTGATACATACGTTCCACTGATCAGTTCCGGCGTTGCCGGGCCGCTTGGCGTGCTGCATCTCCCGCGGCTTTGGCAGAAGGTCTCTCTCGAGGAGAAGGGTAAACTTGCTTCCGGCTATCCCGGCGTTGGTAAAGGGTACGACGCGATGACGCTCACCGCGCTTGGCCTCGAAGAGCAGGCGGTGAGAAATTACATCAAGCAAAGCAAGCCGACCTATCCCGAATTCGAGGTGTGGGTGAAGAAGAACGCAAAATCCCTGAATCGCGACGCGATCGAAAAGCATAACGCCGCGGTGCGAGGTTACAATCATGACGACGAAACACGGCATGGCATTCTGGGCGCATGCGGCATGACTGACGATGCTTCTTCACCAAAAGACGCGGTGAACCTGAACAATCTTGATGATTGGTACGAGTTTCACCAGGCGGTCCTCAAATAGTTGACGCGTGAAAGATTGAGGCGATGGCGAGCCTCACTGCGTCAGCCATGGATGAACACGGATTTTCACGGATTAGAGAAACAATCCGGAAATCGAGAAATCAGAAATTTTCCGAATCCGTGTTTATCTGTGGCGATCTGTGGCTAGGATTTATGCCTTCCCATGATCACAGCGTTTCGTAAAACGGCTGAAACTTTCGCGGCCGGGGCGAAGACGCTCGAACAAAAGTATTTTGTTTCGCCCCAAATTTTTGCTGAGGAGCCCTCCTTCGCCAAGGCTACGGCGCGGCAAGCAGGATATGAATAAGGCCGCTCAAGTTCCGCCAGCGTTTCAGAAAACCACGGCAACTTTCGCTGCCGATGCGAGGAGTTTGCCGCAACGATATTTCGTGTCCCGCGATGTGTTTGAGCAAGAGCAGGAGAAGATTTTTTCCGGGCAATGGGTGTTGGTCGGGCATCAGAGCCAATTGAAAAAGTCGGGAGACTTTTTCCTGGCCACGATTGCAGGCGAGAGCCTGATCGTGGTCAGAGATCAGAAGTCAGAGGTCAGAGCATTTTACAATGTTTGTCGTCATCGCGGGGCGCGTTTGAAAGAGGATGCGTGCGGTCACGCGTCGGCCATTCAATGTCCCTATCACGCTTGGACGTATGCGCTGGATGGACGATTAATCGGCGCGCCGCACATGGATGACGTCCCGGGCTTTGATAAGGCGGACTATTCGTTGCATCCGGTGAACCTCGGAGTTTGGGGGGGATTCATCTTCGTGAATCTGGCGGACGCCTCGACATCCCGATCCAATCGAGACTACATGTCACTTGAGGAATGGTTCGCGCCGTTGAACGGAAAATTTTCGCGCTGGAACCTGGCGGCGCTTCTCTCGGCGAAGCGGATCGAGTACGACGTGCAGGCGAATTGGAAATTGATCTTTCAAAATTATTCCGAGTGTTACCATTGCCTAGGAGTACATCCGGAGCTTTCGAAAATCTCACCGCATGATTCAGCAGAGAATGATCTGACCGAAGGACCGTTTCTGGGTGGATTCATGCGGATCGCGAAAGGCCGGAGCCTGACCATGAGCGGGAAGGCGTGCGCATTGGGAATCGCAGATTCCAGTCGTGGTCATGATCGTGTTCCTGCTCGTAATCGAAACCCGTCGCAAGAAATCGAGAACGATGATGATCACGAGCATGAGCACGATGGAAAGAATCGAGTGTTTTACTACTCGATCTTTCCCAACATGCTGCTGAGTTTGCATCCCGATTACGTCATGGTGCATCAACTTGAGCCGCAGTCACCAGAGCGGACACTGATCGTCTGTAATTGGTTTTTTCATCCAGAGGCGTTTGAGCGCGAGGATTTCAAACCGGAGGACGCAATCGAATTCTGGGACATGGTAAACAAGCAGGACTGGCACGTGTGCGAATTGAGCCAGCAAGGCATTGCCTCGCGCGCGTATGTGCCGGGGCCGTACTCGGCGCGTGAGAGCATCTCCGCGGCATGGGATCGGGAGTACCTGCGTCATATTAGGTAAAAAACGCCCAACGCCCAACCCCGTAAAAAAGACGGGGCAGGCTGTCCAATGCCCAATGTTAAAGTAAGACCGGCGTCTTATTCATATTCATGCTCATGCTCATGCTCATGCTCATGCTCATGCTGGTGCTCGTGATCGAATTGTAGAGGAAAGTTCTCGAGCGCGGTGGCGCCATCGCCAAGTCGCCGCGACGTCCGCTGTAGCCCGGCATAGCTTCGTCGCGTTAAAGCGTTGAAACGTTAAAGCGTTCGAGCGAGCATGAACTGATGGCTTCCCTTACGTACGCCAGTTACCTCGATCTGGAGAAACTGCTCTCGCTTCAGAAGCCGCGCTCAAGTCCGCCAGAGCACGACGAGACGTTGTTTATCATTATCCATCAAACTTACGAGCTCTGGTTCAAGCAACTGCTACATGAGTTTGAGAAAATAAAGCGGGACTTTTCCGCCGGGGATCTTTTTGGAGCGATCCACACGTTCAAGCGCGTGCGCACGATCATGAAAGTGCTGGTGGCGCAGGTGGACATTCTCGAAACAATGACCCCGTCGTCGTTCTCAAGCTTTCGTGATCGGCTTGAGACCGCATCAGGGTTTCAATCTGTGCAGTTTCGGGAAATGGAATTCGTCCTTGGCTACAAACGCGCATCGACAGTTGCGTATCTGAAGCCGGAGTTTCCTGGCTACGATCGGCTGCAAAAGCTGCTCCACGAACGCAGCGTGATCGATCACTTCTACGATTTCCTTGCCATCCGCGGAGCACAGATTCCTGCCGACTTAAAAAAGCGCGACGTAACCCAACCAAATCAACCAGACGAACGCGTGCAGAAGGAAATCCTTCGGCTCTACAAGCAGTCGCCTGAATCCTCTATCCTGTTCGAACTAATGACCGATTTCGATGAGGGACTGCAGGAGTGGCGTTATCGGCACATCAAGCTGGTGGAGCGAACGATCGGCGCGAAAAAAGGCACCGGTGGATCACCAGGCGTTCCGTTTCTGAAAGAATCGCTGTTCAAGCCTATATTCCATGATTTGTGGGCAATTCGGCACGAATTGTGACCGCGGGGCGCGGCGTTGAAGCGATGAAGAGTTGAACCGTTGAAGCGGAACCAGATAACGAGCGACGGCAGGCTTCGCTGTGACGCTCTTGAAACCTCAACGTTTAATTGAGACCCAGGAACTCGCGCGAAGTGCCGGACAGCAGCTGCGCTTTTTCTTTGACCGGAAGTTTCATCGATTCAATGAGCTGACCCGGGTTCGCTTCGCCCAGCGGGAAAGGATAATCGGAACCGAGCGCGACGCGTTGCGCCCCGAAAAGCTTAATCAGCATCTTCAGTGCGTCGGCGTCGTGAACGAGTGAATCGACATAAAACCGCGCCGGACGTTCGTCGTTCGCCAAATATTTTCGGGGATTCGTTTTGTTGTCGATCGCGACCAGGTCCGGGCGAACATAGAACCCATGCTCGATGCGACCGATTGTTCCTGGAAACGCGCCGCCGCCATGTGAAAAGGCGATGCGCAAATTCGGAAAACGCTCGAAGACGCCACCGAATATCATGGAGCAAATCGCGAGCGAAGTTTCGGCCGGCATCCCGACGAGCCACGGCAGCCAATATTTCGACATCCGAACCGTGCCCATCATGTCCCAGGGATGCACAAAGATCGCGGCGTTGAGTTGTTCGGCCGTTTTCCAAACAACGTCTAGAGAGGGATGGTCGAGGTTGCGGCATTGGGGACCGTGACAATGGTCATTCGGATCGACGTGCGTGCCGATCTCGACACCGCGCAAGCCAAGCTCGCGGACGCAACGCTCCAATTCGCGCGCGGCAAGATCGACATCTTGCAGGGGAATTGTCCCCAGCCCTGCGAAGTTTTTTGGATGAGCGCGAACAATCTCCGCGATGTGATCATTCAACATTCGCGAAAGATCGAGCGCGTCCTGCGGTTTGGCCCAGTAACTGAACATCACCGGCACCGTCGAAAGGATCTGCATCGAAACACGTGCGCGATCCATATCTTCCAGGCGGCGTTCGGGATTCCAAACGTTGTCGGTGACCTCGCGGAACACACGATCGCCTGTCATCATGCGCGCGCTGCATTCGTCACGGTGCTCCAGTCGGATGAATCCCGGGTAACCGTACCTTTTGTCCAAGTCCGGCCAGTCACGCGGCAAAATGTGAGTGTGCAGATCGATCTTCACCGGCTGGGATTGTAGGGCGTTTGATTCGCTCGCGCCAGCGAGCTCTCCCTTCGGGCTTCCCATCTATGTCGCTCGGCGCCCGCCGGCTCCAATCTGTGAAACGCCAATGTTGAAAGGCGTCTGACAAAGACACCGAGCGGCCCGGACCAGATCAGCGCGTGAACAAGAATCGAACAGAGCTCAAAGAGACCCAGAAAAGAAAACTCGACGCCGCTCTTCATGCCGCCCTAGAATAGCCGCCAGCCTAGCATTCGTTGCCTAAGAGCCACATGAACGCAAAGCTCTTCATCAACTATCGCCGCGAAGACACTGCGCCCTACGCTGGTCGTCTTTACGACCGGTTGACAGCGCACTTTGGCGAGGACCAGGTCTTCATTGATATCGACCAAATCGAGCCGGGTGAAGACTTCGTCGAAGCGATCAACCACAAAGTCGGCGCTTGCGACATCGCTATCGTAGCGATCGGCCCCAACTGGCTCCGTGCAACCGATTCGTCGGGTAAACGTCGCCTCGACGACGAAGAGGATTTTGTGCGTATGGAAATCGTCGCTGCGCTCCGGCGCAAAATCCGCGTCATTCCAGTCCTCGTTGGCGGAGCACAGATGCCGCAGAAGCAGGATCTTCCAAAAGCACTAGCACCGCTTTCGCGACGAAATGCAATCGAGCTAACCGAAACGCGTTTCCATGCTGATGTGAATCGATTGATCGAAGCGATCGAAAAGCCTCTCGCCGTCGCGGAGAAAAAAGCGGAGCCATCAGCAACGCCGGTCGCGCCCCTGGCGGAGCCGGCATCCGCAGGATTGCCGGAGTCGAAAGATCTCCCCGAAGCATCCGGGTCTGCCAAGCCCGCCGAAGCCAAGGAGCCTGCGTCGTCTGATTCTTCGACCGCCCGTCAGTCCAAAATTGAATGCGGCATGCATTGGCTTGGGCGTTATCGGCTGTTGATCCTGGCGTCAATCTGCGCTTTTTGGACCGGGCTGATTTTCGTTGGGTATCTTTTCCCAAATGCCCCATTTATCTCCGCGCCGTGGCGAGGCGAACAGAGCTTTGAAGATTTGCTTCGCCGCGAGGGGCGCAAAACTCCAACGCCTGACGACTTCGTTTTTCTCGGAATTGATCAAAGCACATTGCAATTGCCACCGCTGACGGCTGAGGAAATAGCCGGGAATCGGGCGTTCGAACTGATGACCGCGCGGCCATGGCCGTGGTCACGAGAAGTCTGGGCGCTTTTGCTCGATAAGCTCTTTGCAGCCGGCGCGCATCTTGTAATGTTTGATTTGCTTTTCAATCCGCCCAACGAAGGCGACGCGGCATTTCACGCCGCGCTCGATCGCTACCGCGACAAAGTTGTAGTCGCCGCGAACTTTGATCTCGAATACGGCGGGGTGCAGGCCGTTACGCCAAACGATGCGCTAATTCCGCCGCCGCAATTGCAGGATGACCGTGTCGGTTATGTGAATATGTGGCCGGATGCAATCGACGGAAAAACTCGAGCTCTGACGTATACAGTGACAGATCGCCAAGTCGCCGGCTTGCCGCCGCACCTGCACCTACAAGTTTACGAATCTCTGTTCGCGCGTGCCCTAACGAAAATCGGCCGCGCTAATGACGTTCCGCGGGATCTTCGTGGCCATATGATCCGCTTCATGGCGCTCGATGCCGTTCAGCCACGCCCGCTCTATGAAGTCTTCGATCCAAAAATTTGGCATGCCAATTATGCCGATGGAGCGTTTTTCAAGGACAAGATCGTGATGGTTGGGCCATCAGCGCAGGTATTGCACGACGTCGTGGATACGCCAATGAGTCCTAATACACTCGGCCCGACGCTTCATTTCCAAGCGATGGCTGCCACGCTCGGGCAGGAGTTTTTGCAGCCCACGCCACCGAAAACGGGCTTGGCGCTTGTTGGCGCAGCAGGGCTTATCGCGTGGTCGTTCGTCGCCTTTCTGCGGCGGCCACTGATTTGTCTCGGTGGCCTTGTTGTGATCACCGGTGCGTATCTTGGCGCGGCGCGATTGTTTTATGACAACTCGGGCCTCTTGCTTCTCACGGTTCCTGTACTCTCTGCCCTGTTGCTAAGCGGATTATTTTCACTCGGCTATGAATGCGCACTCAAGCGCGTCGAGAAATTGCTCATACTCCTATCCAAGGATCTGGCCCGTGTCCGCAGCGCCATTTGATCGATGCGATCAAATAAAGAAAGAGGAACAAGGATGTGGCTCAATCTAAAGCGTCGCTCGTGATCCAATCGCGAGCTGGTTAGGCGTGCCTCCGGCGATTTCCAATGATGCCAACACTTTCGCCCTCGCTTACAAACGAGTTTAACGTGCTTGAAACGGTTTTACTGGTGCCGGCTTCGCGACTTTCTTGCCGCATTTCTTGCAGGTGCGGCGCGCGTCATCATTCCAGAAATCGAGCATCGCCTGGCTGAAGTGCTCAACGATATCCGCGCAGTCAAAGTGAATGTCTTCCACCAGCGCGCCGCAATTTTCGCAGTAGAAAATGACGTGTTCCTTTTCTCCGGGCGGCCGCCGCCGCTCAACTACTACGCCAATCGTGTCCGGCGGCCGCTGGGGCGAGTGCGGCACATTTGGCGGGATGAAGAAGGTTTCGCCTTCTCTGACGACATGGTCCACGATGCGGTCGCCTTCGCGGACGCGCACCTTAATGTTGCCCTTTAATTGATAGAAGTACTCCTCGGAATCGACGAGATGAAAATCATTCCGCGCGTTCGGCCCCTTGATAACCATCACGAAAAAATCACGTCCGTCGTAGAGATAACGATTGCTTACGGGTGGTTTGAATTTGTCGGCGTTCTCTTCGATCCATTTTTCCAGATCAATCGGCGGTTCCACAGTCGTCATGGCGAAGAGCGTATTTGCTGCGTCGCGCAGCGTCAAACGACTGAATCCGGCGAGCGCACCTGTTACGAATTGAGAATGTAATATTTGAAGTTTAAGCCCTAAGCGCATAAATATCCGCTTCCATGAACCCACGCCGTTTGTTTCAGACTTTGGGCGCAAGCCTCGTGGCGCTCGTTATTTGCAGTTGCGAGGAGTATCCGCCTTATGGGGCCGGGCCTTATACGCCCGGCCTCTATCCCCGGCCCGCCGTTGCAGGTTGGTGGAACGACGAAGGCGTTTCCGGTTCGCCGAAGATCGTTGTGCATATCGGCGAACAGAAAGCGTACTTTTACAAGGGCAAACATTTGGTCGCCGAATCGACCGTCTCCACTGGCAAACCCGGGTTTTCCACCCCGCCTGGTCACTATACCGTTCTCTCCAAAGACGCAGACCACGTTTCGACCATATTTGGCGATTACGTGGATAAGTACGGCAACGTGGTTAGATCAAATATCGACGCCCGAAAAGATTCCCAGCCGCGAGGCACACATTTTGATGGCGCCCGAATGCCGTATGCCATGTTTTTCAGGGGCGGTTACGCGATGCATCAGGGCTATGTTCCGCCCTTTGCAGCATCGCATGGTTGCATTCGCCTGCCGAGAGGAATGGCCAGACCGTTTTTCGAAAACGCCTCAGTAGGAACGCCGGTAACCGTAACAGAGTAAAGCAGTCGGAAAGCTGAGAGCTTCCAGGTAGGGCGCGTCCCTCCCGTGCGCGCCAGTTTCCGTAACAGAATAAAGCTGTAGTGGAAGCTGGCAGCCTTCACTACAGAGATCGTACCAAAACTTTGTGCTACAGTTCGGCTGCGATATGAGCCGGAGCATCATCGACGACCAACGCAGCGCCGCGGCACATTTGAGCACTGAAGAACTGCAGCGTTACTCGCGGCATCTTATCATGCCCGAAGTCACAACCGAGGGGCAGCGTCGGCTAAAGGCGGCGCGCGTTTTGTGCATTGGCGCCGGTGGACTGGGGTCCCCGGCCGCCCTCTATCTCACAGCAGCCGGCGTGGGAACAATTGGGATTGTCGATTTCGATGAGGTCGATCTCTCGAATTTGCAACGACAGATTCTTCACGGAACAAAGGACATCGGCCGCGGCAAACTGGAATCGGCGCAAGACCGGCTCCATGACATCAACCCGGAGATCGAGATCGAATTGCACCACTGCCGTTTCTCCAGCGAAAATGCTGCCCAAATTGTGTCGAAATACGACATCGTCGTGGACGGCTCAGATAATTTCGCCACGCGCTATCTGTCCAACGACGTCTGCGTTTTTGAGCACAAGCCAAATGTGTACGGCTCGGTGTTCCGATTCGAAGGGCAAACGACCG
>DATEZD010000086.1:0-3390 GCA_035255865.1 Candidatus Udaeobacter sp. | reverse complement strand
GAACGGCACGCAACCAATACTGAATTGCCACGTCTCGCGGGCTGGTTCGGCAATGATCCCAACACACGATTCCGGTTGCACCTTGAACCGGATTTCATTCCAGTCGCGTCAGCGGACGGCTGGCAAATCAGCAACCCGCCGATTTTCTCGATGGCCCCGTTGCGTGCTTCACTTGCAATCTTCGATCAAGCAGGGGGGATTGGTCCGCTGCGGGCGAAATCGATCAAGCTGACTGGCTATCTTGAATTTCTCCTCACGGAAATCGGCTCGAAAAAGTTCAGTGTCATCACGCCGCGCGATCCAAGTGGACGGGGTTGCCAGTTATCCATTCTGGCGCACCAACATCCCAAGGAGTTGCATAACGAGCTTGTCGCCGCTGGAGTGAAATGCGATTTCCGCGAACCGAACGTTATCCGGGTGGCCCCCACCCCGCTCTACAACACGTTTCACGAGGTGTGGCAGTTCGCGCAGATACTTGTCGCGCACAAATGAGCGACCGCAGAGGCGCTGTGTCGCGAGGCAGCTGGTTCACATTCGCAGTGCTGGCGCTGACAATCGTCCACACCACCTTTGCCGGCACCGCGCCAGATCGCGTGAACGATTTTGTAAATGCCTATCTGAAGAGAAAGCAAATTCCCGGATGCGCGGTGATGGTACGGCGCGATGGCAATGTTGCGCTTTTGCGCGGTTACGGCATCGCCAATCTCGAACACGGGGTGCGCGTCACGCCGCAGACGGTGTTTCAATCCGGATCGATGGGAAAACAATTCACTGCGATGGCGGTTATGATCCTAGGCGAGGAAAAGAAACTCGCGCTCGACGATCCAATTTCGAAATATCTCGATGTTCCCAAGACTTGGTCTGCCATCCGCGTGCATCATCTACTGACGCACACGTCCGGCCTGGGCGATTACCCGGAAAGTTTTTCGCTGCAGCGAGATTACACCGAAGACGACCTGCTGCATATGATCAAGGCGCAGCCGCTTGGCTTCGCGCCTGGGGAAAAATGGAGCTATAGCAATCTGGGTTACGTGACGCTGGGCATTCTGATCCACACAGTGAGCGGCCAATTCTGGGGCGACTATCTGCAGCAGCATGTTTTCGAACCGCTGGCGATGAAACAGACAGGCGCGATTAGCGAAACCGATATCATTCCAAATCGCGCAGCGGCTATGTTCTCAAGAATGGCACTTTGAAAAATCAATCGTGGGTATCGCCCAGTTTGAACAATACCGCGGACGGCAGCCTGTATTTCACCGCTGAAGATCTGGCCAAATGGAATGAAGCGCTGGAGACGCGCAAATTGATCAGTGGGGCCGACTACGAGGAAATGTGGACGCCCGTAAAACTCAACAACGGCACGACGGCGCCTTATGGTTTCGGCTGGCGAATTTCTAAAACCGATTCCGGCCACCCCCTCCTCGAGCATGGCGGCGCCTGGCAGGGATTCGCTTCCTATATCGCGCGCTATCCCGATGATCGCCTGGGTGTCGCGGTCTTATGCAATCGCGCCGGCGCGAGCGCCAGCTATATGGCGAAACGCATCGCCGCTTTTTACGTCCAAAGTCTGGCGCCGCAAGTTCACACCACGATCAAAATCGATCCGGCCATCTTGAATGAATTCGCCGGGGATTATCGCCTTGAGGATCGCTTCACGATCAACGTGAGCATTGTCGGTGATCGGCTTGAAACAACGTGGCTTGGCGAAAAAATCGCACTGGTTCCCGAATCCGAGACGGACTTCTTCGAGGAGGATTCCGATCGCACGTTTCGCTTCGTGAAAGACGCCACCGGCAATGTCACGTCACTCATTATTTCTGTGCCGGAAGAGCTGACGTTACGCAGATTGCCCTGAACACGATTCTGCATAGGGCTATGGCTTGCCATCGGAAACATCTGTGATTTTGGTATAATTCACACGTAATCTCTACCAATCTTGCCAACGTGATTCGAACGGTCGTTTTCATCATTGCATTCAGTCTTTGCGCAAACTCGGTCTGGGCGAAAGACGAGAAATCGATCGAGAAGTTGCGGGAAGCGCTCGTGGCGCTCGCGCCTGACGTGGATCCGGGCGAAGCCGAACTGCTCTCGGTAACGGCGCACACCGCCTCGCGCAGCCTTGCGCGCGAATATCACCTCGCCTGGTCCCCGATATTTCAGAACTTCCTGATCCACGTGGGCAAGCGAGAACGCGGCTATTGCGGCCATTATGCGCGTGATATCGGCGAACGCCTGAAAGAGCTCAAGCTCAAGACGCTCGTGCTTCACTGGGGTGCTGCTTTTGCGGGAACCGACGACGAGAGCAATTGTCTGGTAGTCACTGCACGCAACCAGTCTTTCGAGGAGGGCATCGTCATTGATGGCTGGCGCAGGGCCGGCCGATTATTCTGGTGCGCACTCAAAAAGGACTCTGAGTACGACTTAGCACAGGGTGCCGGGTCGAGAAGGATCCGGTCGAGCGAATTATTTCGAGGGCAACGTTCAGAACGTCCACCCGCCAATTACGGGATCACGGCATGGAAAGAAGAGCCGCTCTACACCGCTTGGCTACACGACTACGGACGCGCTTGGGAATGGCAACCTATACCACGGTGATTTTGCGATACGCTAGCGCGCTTTGCTGTCATCTTATCTTTAAGAACGCAGCTTGGCAGAGTGAACCAACTATATCGTCAGAAATATCTGTGATTTTGATATAATTCACGCTTAATTTTCAGTAATTTTGCCAACGTGATTCGAACGTTTGTTTTCATCATCGCATTCAGCCTTTGCGTAAGCGCGGTTTGGGCGAAAGATGAGAAATCAATCAAGAAGTTGCGTGACGCGCTCGTGGCGCTCGCGCCAGACGTGGATCCGGGCGAAGCGGAGCTGCTCTCGGTGACGGCGCACACCGTCTCGCGGAACCTTGCGCGCGAATATGGTCTCGTCTGGTGCCCGGCGTTCCAGAACGTACTGATCCACATGGGCAAGCGACAACGCGGCTATTGCGGCCACTATACGCGTGATATCGGAGAACGCCTGAAAGCGCTTAAGCTCAAGACGCTGGTGCTCCACTGGGGTGCTGCTTACGCGGGAACTTTGGACGAGAACAATGGTCTGGTAGTCACCGCACGCAACCAGCCTTTCGAGGACGGCATCGTCCTCGATGGCTGGCGCAGGGCCGGCCGGTTATTCTGGTGCCCACTCAAAGAGGACTCTCAGTACGACTCGGGACAGGGGGCCCGTTGGAGGGCAACTCACCACGGCTCCTACGGGGTCACGGCGTGGAAAGAAGACCCGCTCTACACGGCTTGGCTACACGATTACGAACACGGTTGGGAATGGCAACCTGCGGCACGGTGATTTTGCAGATGTGAGCTGAATGCTTACGACGCCCTACACATTTGCGCC
>DATEZD010000085.1:0-3250 GCA_035255865.1 Candidatus Udaeobacter sp. | reverse complement strand
GTGGAATTAAGCATCGTTATTCCGGCGATGAACGAAGAAATCACCGTGGGGGAATTCATGGAGTGGTGCAAGGAAGGCCTCAAGCGTGCCGGGGTATCCGGGCAGATCCTCATCGTGGACAGCTCCACCGATAACACGCCCGCGATCGTGCTGGAACACGGTGGAGAGGTTCTCCGCACGCCAAAACGAGGTGTTGGCGGCGCCTACCTCGATGCGATTCCTTACATCCGCGGAAAATGGATCTTAATGGGCGATGCCGATTTGACGTACGACTTCCGCGAGATCGCTCCGTTCGTGGAAGAATTTCGAAAGGGCGCGGAGTTCATCATGGGCAGCCGGTTCCGAGGCAGCATCGAAACCGGCGCGATGCCAAAACTTCACCGTTACTTTGGCACCCCTCTGACGAATTGGATTCTCAACCGCATTTACCGCAGCAACTATTCCGATATTCATTGCGGGATACGTGGCGTGACTCGCGAAGCGTTGGATAAAATCAACATCACGTCTGAGGGATGGGAATATGCGAGCGAGATGGTTCTGAAAGCGGCGCGGTTGAAGCTCGCCAGCGCCGAAGTGCCGATCAAGTTTTACAAGGATCGTGAAGGACGATTGAGCCATCACTTGCGCGTGGGCTGGCGATCGCCGTGGCTCGCGGGTTGGGTCAACCTGAAAGTGATGTTGGTTTACGCGGCAGATTCATTCCTGCTTAAGGCCGGTGCTGTGCTTCTGGTAATTGGGTTAGTGCTTTCTCTCGGCTTGGCAGCCGGGCCGGTGAGGATTGGGAGAATTGGCTTTAGCCTGCACTGGATGCTGCTCGGTGTGACGTGTACGACCTTGGGTTATAGCTCGATCCAGATCGGAGTCCTTGCGCGCGTCATGCACGGATTAAAATCTCGATTCGTGGAGCGGCTCCAAAAAATTGTGACATACGATCGAGGGATGATCGGGTCGGCTGCCCTCATCGTTGCTGGTTTGGTTCTCCTGGGGAATCTGGCATTTCACTATTTGAAACATGGATTGCAACTGGAAGCGATTTCTCATCCGGCCATCCTCGGTCTTTTGCTGGTCATGCTTGGATTCCAGACATTCTGCTTCACGCTTCTCATGGAAATGGCCAAACGCGTTATCTCGAGATCGCGGCAGTGAATTTGCCGGTCAATTGTTCGACATAGGGAAAGAAAAACCGACTTCGGCCAACGAGATACGGGACTGATCGATGAGGGTGGCGCAATGGATTGGTATTTTGTGTCTGGGATTTAAAATTAGTCTTTCCCGCAATGTGCCAACCGAATCGCGCACCGAAACTCCTGCCCGGGACCGTGGTGCTGGGGGTCTTCCTATGGATATTCACCATGACCGGAGGCCGCGACATCTTTGTCAACGAGATGCTCAGCGAAGCCTACGATTCTCACGCCGAGCACCTGCTTCGGGGCGACCCTGGAGTAGACCCCGGTGCGAGCCGCCACGAGTCGCTGATCGTAGACGGCAAAGTTCGCATGTACTTTGGGCCGTTCCCCGCTTTCGTCCGAATTCCTCTGAACTTTATCTATCCCAGCGGGCGAGGGTACTGGTCTCGCCTTTCTGGCCTTTGTGCGGGGATGATTGCCCTGGCTGCATTCGCCGGACTCATCCGGACGGCACTGCGCTCGTCTCATCTGCCGAGTCGTTGGCAGAATGCGCTGGGCAATGCCTCCTTGGTTGGATTCGCATTGGGCTCCCCGCTTCTGTTACTTCTGGGAAATCTCTCCATCTACGACGAAGCAATTGTGTGGGGATTCGCCTGGGCGCTGGCCGCTCTTTATTTCGCCTTGCGCTCCCGAGAAGCGGAGGGGGCCGCGCTGACCTGGTCGCTGCTTGCCTTCTCGTTTAGCGCGAGCGCAGCGTTACTATCCCGGGTGACCTTCGGTGCGCCGTTTGTTTTGATTGCGCCGGCACTTGCTCTTCGCTTATTCCGCAAGAGTCCAATCCGCAATCTCGCCGCTTTGTTTTTGCCGCTCGCCGCGGCGCTTCTTTTTCATCTTGTTCTTACTTATGCAAAGTTCGGCGCTTTTAGTGGCATGCCGCTGCGTTACTCTGTCAATCCAGTCCAGCGCGAGTTCGCGGAAAAATACGGCATTTTTCGTATTGAGCGTGCACCTTACAGTTTTGCCGACTATTTCTTTTTACGCTGGCCGAAATTTCAACGTGAGCCTCCATTCCTAAAGGCGGGGCGGCAGATGTGTGATCATCCGACTCTTTACGTAATGCCGTTTACCGAAACGTATTCTTCACTGTTATGGTGCTCCTCCTGGATCGTGCTCGGTGCCGTTATCGGCATGGCCATGTTGCTGCGACCCGGAGGTTCGGACGCAGTGGAGCGCACAATTGCTGCGATTTTATTCGTTCAGGTGATCGTCATCTTATCGTTTATGGGCCTCTGTCAACGTTATGCTGCGGAATTCTTTCCGTTTCTTGTTTTCGCTTTCCTGTTCTTTCTGCGCCAAGGCAAAGCTGCATTCCGCTTCCGACATCTTCTTATCGTGCTGGTTGCGGTGTCAGTCGTGATTAACTCGCTTACCACAGTGTCATGGCTGGTGGACGCCGACATGAATGTCCCAGCGACAACTCGGGCAAAGTGGAAGGAGTTTCTCGGCAGAAACTCACGGCGTTCAGAATGATCATCACGCGTTCTCCATTGCGAATCTCGCTCGGCGGCGGCGGGACTGATCTGCCTTCGTACTATCGCAGCCACGGCGGCTTCCTAATAGCCGCAGCAATCGATAAGTACATTTACATCACTGTTCATCGCCGGTTTGTGGATGGTTTTTTGCTGAAGTACTCCCATCTCGAGAACGTAGCCAGCATCGACGAAATTAAACACCCGATTATTAGGGAAGCACTCAAACTAGCCGGCGTACAGGAACGAAACCTTGAGATCGCAAGCATGGCCGATATCCCGGCTGGGACAGGGCTCGGTTCGTCTGGCAGTTTCACAACGGCGCTGCTCAAAGCCCTGCACGCGTTGCGCAAAAATCTGGTGCACCCGTCTGAGTTGGCCGAGCAAGCCTGTTGTATCGAGATGGAAAAACTGCGCGAACCAACAGGTAAGCAGGACCAATACATCTCGGCGTATGGCGGGATCACTTGTTTTGAGTTTCTGCCGGATGGCCGCGTGCAGGCATCACCGCTCAACGTCTCCGAAGAAACTTTATTGGAGCTAGAGGATAATTTGTTGCTGTTCTTTACAGGCTACGCGCGCTCAGCCTCAAAA
>DATEZD010000084.1:0-2659 GCA_035255865.1 Candidatus Udaeobacter sp. | reverse complement strand
CTCGATGGCCGCAATCTGATTTGCCGCATCACTTTGCGCGCCCGCCACATTCGCGGCGAACAACAAAACGAAAATGGCTACCATCGATGGTACGCGGGATGGCCTTCTGTCACGGCGACGAAAACGCCGCGACAGGTGGCGCAAACTTTTCCGCCAGCGCTTAATGTTCCTTCGACCGTCGCGCGATCATCTGTTAGATCGACAACCTTAGCGGAAAGAAAGACCGAATCGTTCGTCGGAGTTGGCCGCAGTAACTTGATCGCATATTCTGCCGTGACAGTACATGGCGGCCGATCCTCGTTTGCGCGCTTCATCAGATGATATGCTGCTGTCCAATTGCAATGGCAATCGAGCAACGTACCAATGACGCCGCCATTCAAAACTCCATCAAAAGCTTCGTACTTTTTCTCTGGTTTCCATTCAGCGGCCACTTCGCCGCCTGCTCGCGATTCATCGGAGTTCTTCAGGAAACTTCGAATATGCAACCCGTCCGGATTTGCGGGACCGCAACCCCAGCAGGCGTTGTTCGGAGCGTACTTTTCCTGAAGTGATTTGTCACTCATGGTGGAAATTGGTTAGGCGGCGAGGCGCAGTTGCGTTGCCAACGCGTTGAGGACAACGCGTTCCACCTGATGTTACGCGCCGTCGCGGCTAGACCGGCCCGGATAGGGGCGCAGCTTTGGCCCAATGTAAAGTGATCGTGGCCGGATTAGGCGATTGTGATCGTGTTGCTCGGTGACGTGCGCGCACCAGCCAGCTACACGAGAAGCTGCGAAAAGAGGCGTGTTCAGCTCCGGCGGAAATCCGAGCATCCAAAATACGGGTGCCGCGTAAAGATCCACATTGGCGCAAAGGTGTTTCTCGCGATCCATCACTTCTTCGAGCTTCTCGCAAATCGGAATCCATTCTTCCTTGCCCGTGCGTTTGCCCAGTTCGCGCCCAATCTCGCGCATTACCGGCACGCGTGAATCGCCTTTTTTGTAAACGCGGTGACCAAAGCCCATAATCTTGTCTTTGGTCTCCAGCTTCTTCATCAGCCAGGCTTCCGCGCGATCCGGCGTTCCGATTTCTTCAAGCATCTCCATTGCTTCCTCGTTCGCGCCGCCGTGTAACGGTCCTTTGAGTGTCGCGACAGCAGAGGTTACCGCAGCGTAAATTCCAGCCAGCGTTGAAGCCGTCACGCGCGCCGCAAAGGTAGATGCGTTGAATTCGTGGTCTGCGTACAAATTGAAAATCGTGTCCAGCATTCGGATCTGCCAATCCTGCGGAACTCCGCCGTCCAGCTTGTAAAAGAAATTGCCTGCCTGCGTAAGATCCGGTCTTTCGGGCAACGGCTGTTGACCGTGTGAGATGCGCCAGCCGTCAGTGATTAAAGTGGAAACGCGCGCGATCAACCGGATGGATTTGCGGATATTGGCGTCGTGCGAGCTGTCGCTTAGATCTTTGTCGAACGCGCTCAGCATCGACACGCCAGTGCGAAGCATATCCATCGGATGAGTCGCGCTCGGCAGCAGCCGCAGCATTTCCGTCACTTGCCCCGGCAGTGCACGTTGTGCGGCAATTTGTTGAGTAAACTCGGCCAACTGTTTCCCGTTGGGCAACTCGCCATTCAGGAGCAGGTACGCGACCTCCTCAAAACTCGCTTTCTCCGCCATTTCATGAATGTCGTAGCCCCGATACATCAGGCCGGCGTTAGGATCGACCCAGCAGATCGCCGTCTCTCCGGCGATGACGCCCGCGAGCCCGGGGCTGTATTCTGGTTTCGTCTCAGTAGCCATATGCGTGCTTTTTTACCTGCGATCAGCAAACCTTCAACGCTCAACGCTCAACATTCAACGCCCAATGCTCAATAATCCTCAATTGAACGTTGGGCGTTGGACGTCGGACGTTGGACGTTGCCTTTGCCTGAGTCCAGCCAACTCTCCGCGTTCGGATCGTAATCAAGTAAATCGTAAAGTTCCTGCCGCGTCTGCATCTTGTCGAGCCAATCGGATTGCGTGCCGGTTTTCTTTAGCGCCTCGAAAAACTTTTCACTCGCTTTCATCGAAACGCGAAACGCGCTCTGCGGGAAAATCACCATGCGATACCCGAACTCCGCGAGTTGTTGAAACCTCAACAGCTGGCTTTTGCCAAACTCAGTCATGTTCGCAAGCAACGGGACATCAATTTCCTTGGCAAAATCGCGAAACTCCTCAGCGCTTTGCAATGCCTCCGGAAAAATTGCGTCAGCGCCGGCCGCAAGATATTCGCCCGCTCGCTCGACCGCGCTATCGAAACCTTCGACGGCGCGCGCATCCGTCCGCGCGATGATCATGAAATCAGGATCACGGCGCGCCGCTACCGCCGCTTTGATTTTGCCGACCATCTCCTCAAGATCGACAATCGATTTCCCGGCGAGGTGCCCACAGCGCTTGGGAAATTCCTGATCTTCAATGTGGCAGCCTGCCAGGCCCGCTTTCTCTAATTCCTGAATCGTCCGCGCCACGTTTTCCGCGCCGCCAAAACCGGTATCCGCATCGACGATTGCCGGAATCGCTACTGCCTTCGCGACATATCCAGCGAGCTTCACAACCTCTGTCATTGTGAGCAGACCGATGTCCGGCACGCCGGCCGTTGCGTTCGCCATTCCAGCGCCGCTGACGTACACCGCGTCGAACCC
>DATEZD010000083.1:0-14405 GCA_035255865.1 Candidatus Udaeobacter sp. | reverse complement strand
GGTCGTCGCTGAAATTAAGAAACTCGGCGGTGAGGCGGCGTTCGTGCGCGCCGACGTGGCGAAAGATGCGGACGTGAAACAGATGGTCGATTTTACGGTCAAGACGTTCGGCCGGCTCGACATCGCCTTTAACAACGCCGGCGTTGAGTGGATAGGCCCATTGGATCAGGCCACCGAGGCCGAATACCGCCGCATCTTCGACATCAACGTTTGGGGCGTTCTCAATTCGATGCGTCACGAAATCCCTGTCATGCTAAAAAACGGCGGTGGGGCAATCGTCAATACCTCGAGCGTGGCCGGCCACGTTGGCATGGGTCAGGTCAGCATCTACACCGCGTCCAAGCATGCGGTCGAAGGCCTGACCAAGGCTCTCGCGCTGGAGTTCGCCAAACAAAATATCCGTATTAACGCAGTGGCCCCCGCCGGTGTCGCAACCGAGATGGTCGATCGTTTTGCCGGAAAAGAAGGCGAGATGCGCGATTACCTCACGTCTCTTCATCCGGTCGGACGCATTGGCGCCAGCGAAGAAATCGCCGCGGCGGTTCTCTATCTCTGTTCCGACAACGCGAAATTTACCACCGGCACTTCCCTCGTGGTGGATGGAGGAATGCTAGCCCAATAAAAATGAAAGGAAGACGCCGGTGATTTACCTGAGAGCATTCATTGCCGGTTTTGTTTCCACGCTGGTGCTTCACCAAGGTGTTTTGTGGCTGCTGTATGCAAGCGGTCTTTCGCCGCGAGCACCTTGGAACATGACGCCAGTCCCGCCGCTGAACATACCCGCGGTGATTTCGCTGGCATTCTGGGGTGGGCTGTGGGGAATCCTCCTGTGGATTCTGATCGGTGCTTCCGGAGACGGCGCCTATTGGATCAAGGCGATTGCGATCGGTGCACTCGGACCGAGTCTGGTCGCATGGTTTGTAGTTATGCCGATCAAAGGGCTCGGTCCAGCTGGGGGCTGGGACCCGAAAATCATCATTGGCGGACTGCTGCTGAACGGTGCCTGGGGACTCGGCGTCGGTCTCATAATGCGACTGTCGAACCGAGTAATTCTTTCCTAACGAAATGCCGACACCGGAGAAAATAAATGGGCAAACTTGAACGAAAAATTGCACTGATTACTGGCGGCAATAGCGGGATCGGCCTTGCCACCGCGAAGGAGTTCGTGAATGAAGGCGCCTACGTCTTCATCACAGGGCGCCGTGAAGCCGAGTTAGCGGCGGCGAAAAAAGAGATCGGAAAGAATGTAACCGCGATCCAGGGCGACGTGTCGAATCTCGACGATCTCGATCGCTTATTCGCCCAAATCAAAAAAGAGAAAGGCAAGATCGACATTGTGTTCGCCAATGCCGGGGTCGCGAAATACGCGCCGATCGGGACAATCACCGAAGATTTCTTCGATTCGATCTTCGACATAAACGTCAAAGGCGTCCTGTTCACGGTTCAGAAAGCGCTTCCGTTGCTGCGCGATAGCGGATCGATCATCTTGAATGCGTCGATCGTGGGCAGCAAAGGCTTGTCGTCGAACAGTGTTTACAGCGCCACGAAAGCTGCCGTGCGGTCATTCGCGCGGACCTGGACAACAGACTTAAAAGATCGCCGCATTCGCGTGAATGCAATCAGCCCCGGCCCGATCGACACTCCTGGGTTGAGCGAGCTGCTGGCTTCTTCTGAAACTGGCCAACAACGAAAGAAAATGATTTCAAACACGGTGCCGCTGGGCCGGTTCGGCACACCCGAAGAAATCGCGAAAGCGGTGGTGTTTCTGGCATCCGACGACGCCAGCTACATCACCGGCATTGAGCTGTTCGTCGATGGCGGATTCGCACAAGTTTGAAGACAACCAAAAAGTGAAGGGAACAAAATGAAAAACGAAAAACGAAATGGAAAAGTGGCGTTCATTACCGGCGCCAATCGCGGCCTCGGTTTGGAGACTGCGCGGGAGCTCGGCAAGCAAGGCATCGCTGTCGTTCTCGGCTCACGCGATTCGGAAAAAGGCGACGCCGCAGCTGCGAAGCTTCGTGATGAAGGCATTACTGCGGAAAGTCTGGACTTTGATGTTACCAGATCGCAGGACCATCAGAAGGCTTATGATTACTTCGCCAAAAAGTACGGGCAATTGGATATTCTGGTTAATAACGCGGGCGTCTTGAAGGAGAACCAAATTTCGGCAGCCGGCTCAGGGCCAAACCCTGTCAGCGCGGTATCGCAGGAAATTCTGCGCGAAACATTCGAAACGAATTTCTTTGCGCCGGTTGCGCTGACTCAAAAGCTGTTACCGCTCATAAACAAGGCGCCGGCGGGCCGCATTGTGAATGTTTCCAGCATCCTGAGTTCTCTCACGTTGCATTCCGATCCGAACTCGCCGATTTACGCGTTCAAGACTTTCGCTTACGACGCATCGAAAGCTGCGCTAAATTCGTTCACGGTGCATCTCGCGTACGAATTGCGCGACAACAAAATCAAAGTGAACTCCGCGCATCCTGGCTGGGTGAAGACGGAGATGGGCGGGCCTAATGCGCCGATGGAAGTCAGTGAAGGTGGCAAGACCAGCGCCCAATTAGCCACACTTGCCGATGACGGCCCGAGTGGTGGGTTTTTCCATCTCGGCAAGCCACTTCCGTGGTAAAATCACAAAAACGAAAGAAGCGAAATGAAAAACGGAAAACTAAGTGGAAAAGTTGCAGTAGTGACGGGCGCGTCGAAAGGAATCGGCGCGGGGATTGCGAAAGAGTTCGCGTCGGAAGGCGCGTCGGTGATTGTTAACTACGCTTCTGCAAAGCAAGACGCAGATCGCGTTGTAGACGAAATTACTAAGCGCGGCGGAAAGGCAATCGCTATCCAAGCGAATGTTGCGAAGAAGGCGGAAGTCGATCGGCTCTTCGCTGAAACGGAAAAAGCTTTTGGAAAAATCGATATCCTGGTTAATAACGCCGGTGTTTACGAATTTGTGCCGCTGGAAGAAGTGTCCGAGCGACAATTCCACAGAATGTTTGATACAAACGTTCTCGGAATGCTTCTCGTCACGCAGGAAGCGCTCAAGCATTTCAATTCCGATGGCGGGAGCATCGTCAACATCGGTTCGCTTGCCAGTTCACTGACGCCGCCGACTGCAGTGGTTTACAACGCCACCAAGGCCGCGGTCGATGCGATCACGCGGACGCTGGCGAAGGAGCTTGGGCCGCGCAAGATCCGGGTCAACTCCATCAATCCCGGCATGATAGTAACAGAGGGAGCCGTAGCCGGCGGTTACACCGAAGGCGACATGCGGAAAACGTTTGAATCGTTGACGCCGCTGGGCCGCGTCGGACAAACCGACGACATCGCGCCGGCCGCGGTATTCTTCGCTTCAGACGATTCGAAATGGATCACCGGAGAAACACTTCTCATCGCGGGAGGACTGCGCTAATATAGACAGCAAAACGCTTCAATAACGCGAAAGGAAATAACCATGAAAACTAAATCCTTGTCGGTCGCACTTGTCGCTAGCGCGGCGATCATTGCCCAAGCAAATCCAGGAGCCTACAACGGTGGTGGTAGAGGTTTTCACGGCGGTGCAGTTGCGCACGCCGCTCCGGCTGCTCACGCTCAGGCGCGTGTCGGCGGTTTTTCATCGATGCACTCAATGCCCACGCGCAGCTTCGCCGGAAGGATGATTTATCCGGGCCAGCGCTATTCGTCATTTGGAATGCGTTCGTATCGGCCGAGTGGGTTTCGCCAGCCTTTGATTTATCCAAATCGCGTCACGTTTACCCGCTCAGGTCCATATACTGCGGCGACCATCGGACAACCTAATCAAAATAATCGGTTCCCGCGGTTTGCGAATTACAGAAACCCAGCCGCGACAAGTGTGTGGAACCAGCGAAATACCGGAAACCAGTTCCGGAGCGGAAACAATCTCCGGAATAGCAACAATCATCTTCGTGGTGACTGGCAAAAACATGTGTCCGCGCAGCGTTCAGGGGATTGGCATCGTGACTGGGACCGTCATAGCGACCATTGGTGGAATGGCCACCGGTGCTGCTTCATCAATGGATCGTGGGTGATCTTTAGTATCGGATTCGATCCGTGGTGGCCGTATGGGGGGTACTACCCCGACTATTACGCATACAGCTCGCCTAACTACGGCTATGACTATCCGTATTCGTACAATAATGATCCGGGTTACTACGACTCCGGCGATTACCAGGGTCAGATGTATTACGATCAGACCAGCTATCCCGATCAATCTCAGGATTACTACGATTCCAGCGTTTACCAAACCGAAGCGTATTACGATCCGAACGGCTACAGCGATCAGTCTTACTCAAACTATTCGATAGTTGTCGCAGCGCAGGAGCGACTCGCGCGAGAGGGCTATTATCGCGGCGAAAGCGATGGAGCGTTCAGCTCTGAGATGGGCCAGGCGCTCAGGCGTTATCAACGCAGCCACGGCTTGCGCATGACTGGCTACCTCGACACGGACACGCTGGCGGCAATGGGATTGCGACAAAGCGCAAGTTACTAACGCGCAAACCAACGCATGAATTCAAAATGATCAGAGAACAATGGAGCGATAACAATGAACAAATCTAATTCGAAAAAGAGACTGGAATTGGCGCAGAGACGCGACGCACCACTCGCGACGCGAACGGATCTGTCGCATGCGGCCACTAAAGATATAAGCGGCACGATGAACGCCATTCTCGCCGATGTGTTCGCGCTCTATGTGAAGACGAAAAATTTCCACTGGCACATGAGCGGGCCACATTTCCGCGATTACCATTTGCTCCTCGATGAACAGGCCGACCAGCTTTTTGCGATGACAGATCCAATCGCCGAGCGCGTTCGAAAGTTGGGCGGAATCACACTAAGATCGATCGGGCAAATCTCGCGCACGCAACGTGTGCTCGATAACGATGCCGAATACGTCGAGCCACTAGACATGCTCGCCGAGTTAGCAGAAGACAACAAGACGCTGGCTGCGCGTCTGCGCGAAGCGCACAACGTTTGTGAGGAACACCGTGACGTCGCCACGACCAGTCTGATCGAAGTTTGGATCGACGAAACAGAGCGGCGGGCTTGGTTCCTCTTCGAAGCAACGCGCCGAAGGAATTGATCTGAATCAGGGGCAACAACCGCGCTGAAGGTTTTTGGGGAATAATATAAAATCAGCTCGCCGTGCAAGCTATTGCTCCAAATCCGAGACGAGTTGCGCGTGATCAATTCTCGTGCGGACTTACGTAAGTCGAAAAGAAAATGAACGGCGATCTGGTCAAATTACTGAAATATGAACTCGGAGATTCACCGAGCATTGAAAAGAAAGCAGAACACCTCGCCCAACGATTTTACGAGACCAATAACTTTGCGAGCAAAAATAGAATGATATATCACGCAGTTCTCTCCCGGCTGCTGGAGGAGCCTAACCAGGGGCAGGACGCGGACGAGAATCGGCTGGCAGAAATTTTCCTGGAATTACAAATCAGGGCCAAGTGCGGCATACTTTGTGAGATCTCGAAGGCCGGACGTGCCAGGGTACGTTCCTTTACCACTGGCCTGAAGCGGCAAGGCATGCCGAATTAGGCTAGCGTTTTCGGCGTCACGTCGGCCGGTGAAGCCGCGCTTCGGCCAGATCAATATCGCGTTGGATTCGGCGCAGCGCCTGGTCGTTAATAGCCTCTTCGTTGCGCAGTTGGATCACCGTGTCGCGTTCTGTTTGTAACACTTCGCGGGCTAATTCTTCAAAGTCACGCGAATACAACCGGCTCACGCTTGCTCCGTCCGGATCTTCAATCCGCAGTTGTCGGATACGATCTTCATATTCCGAACGAAGGCGTTCTACGGTCTTGGGCGTGGCTCGCTTCGACGATGCGATTTCCTCGAGACGAGCCAGGGCTGCTTCGTTGGCCTTCAGGCGCGCCAGTTTCTCTTCTTTTTCCGTGATGCGATCGTCCTTGATTTTCAGCCAATGGACCAGGGGCGTAAGAGTGAGTCCTTGCAAAACGAGCGTTGCGAAAATGACGCAGAACGTCAGCAAGAGGATCAGGTCGCGTCCGGGGAACGGTTGGCCATTGGCGAGGACAAGCGGGATCGCCAGTGCGCCGGCAAGCGAATCCGCGCCGCGCATGCCAGTCCACCCAACCAACGCAGTCTGTTTCCAGGGAGCGGGATTTTTACTGCGAAACGTTGGGCTCAGTAGACGCGGTAAGTAGGTGGCTCCGAACACCCAGACAAAACGAACCAGCACGATCACCGCAACAAACACGATCGCCAGCCAGGCCACGCGAGTCGCTGTTCCCGGAGCAAGCGCGTCCATAACCTGCGGCAGTTGAAGTCCGATGAGCATGAAAAGTATTCCGTTCAGAATGAACGTGACCATTTCCCAAACAGGGAACGCTTGCAGGCGCATGCGCCCGCTCAAGATCCGCGGAGCGCGCCATCCGATATAGATGCCGGCAATTACGACTGCCAGGATTCCCGAGACATGAAGATTTTCGCCGCTGAAGTAGGCAACGTACGGCGTAAGCAGGGAAAACAATGTTTGAACCGGCGGATCGTCCAAACGCTTTTGCAGTTGGACTATCAGCCAGCCTACGGCGAGCCCAACACAGATGCCGCCCGCGGCGACCAAAAGAAATTGCAAGCTCGCCTGCGCCAGCGAAAACGTGCCGGTCAACACGGCGGCCACTGCGAAACGGAAGGAGATAAAAGAAGTAGCGTCGTTTACCAGACTTTCGCCTTCAAGGATGACAATAATTTTGCGAGGTACCCGCAAATTTTGAGTGACTGCCAGCGCTGCCACAGCGTCGGGCGGCGAGATGATGGCGCCGAATACGAAACCTACCGCCAGAGGTAATCCGACCAAGCCGTGGAACAGATAAGCGGTCACGGTCATCGTCAGAAGAACCAGAATGATTGCTAGTGGCAGAATTGATCGAAGGTTCGCGCGGAAATCTCTCCACGACGTGAAAATGGCCGCGGGATAAAGCAGCGGCGGAAGAAACAGATTAAAGACCAGTTTCGGTTCGAGGTGAATCGCAGGAAGACCGGGGATCAAAGCGAGGACCACGCCGCCAATGGTCAGCAGAATTGGATATGGGATATGGATTTTCCGGGCAACGATTGCCAGCAGAGCAACCGCAACGAGACAAACCAGGATTAATTCCGTTACTTCCATTATGGGTCCGATTGCGTCCGAGCCTCTCCTGAATTAGCTCGGGCGTCGAGACACTACTAAGTACGCTGATGCTTTCGGCATGGGCGAAGCCGAAAGCTTCAAAGAAAATTCAGCAGCGCGTCGGTCGTTTCCTTTGGCCGTTCTTCGGAAATCCAATGTCCGGTGTCTTTCAAGACCACAACTGTGACGTCGTTGGCGACGAGCTTCATTTGTGCAGCCAGCTCGTTGCCAAGCGATTTGTCGCCGCCAATCGACAACACGGGCATCGTCAGTTTTGTTTGCGAGAGTTGAGCGAAATCTTTCGCCAGTTGCGGCCACGAAACGAAATAGGCCCAGCCAGCATGCATTCGTCCCGGCCGCGAATAGGCTTCAGTGTACGCTTTGCGATCCGCTTCCGGGATCGAGTGCGTTTTGTCCGCAGCGAGAACGTTCCAGAAATATTCGAAATAAGTGCGCTCCCGCCCCTTTACCAAAGCTTCCGGGTATTCGCCGTTGAAACGAAAATGCCAAATGTTCGGAGCGTTGTAGATCGGTTCCCATCCGGGAACGCCGGGAAGAAACGCATCCATCACCCCGAGCTTCTCGGTTTCACTCGGGAATTGCGCGGCGTATGCGTAAGCGACCATCAGCCCGATGTCGTGTCCGACCACGCGCGCCTTGTCGATCTTCAACGAGCGAACCAGGTCGTGGATTTGCTTCGCCGCAACGACCAGGTCGATCCCCCGCTCGCGAATGCTTTCGGAGTTGTTGTCTGCGGGAACCGACGAATCACCAATGCCCGGCAAATCCGGCGCGATTACGGTAAACTTCTCTGCCAGCAGCGGAATGAGCGGCCGCCACATCCGCGACGTTTGAGTGTAACCGTGCAGAAGAAGAACGGCTGGCCCGCTTCCGGCAATCAAATAGTGAAGCTGCACATCGTCGATGTTTGCGGTGCGCGACGCGATGGCAGCCGGCGCGGCGTAAGTCTCACTTGCGAACAAGCTGAATATACAGAACAGACCGAGCGCAGCGCGATTCGGACAACGGTTACGATTTCGCTTCATAGAAACTCCCCCTGATTTAAATCTTCGATTCGATCTTTGTCTGCTCATTGTCGAGCTAATTCCACCTAGCTTGTAAATTCATGAAAAGGTCACGTGACTGTGTGACCGGGAATGCCGACAGTTGAGCAGGGCTGACCTTGCCATGGGCGGCACATCTCTAGTGCAACTTAAACCGAAAGGAAAATCATCATGCCATACGTAACTGTCGGAAAAGAAAACGGAGCTAACATCGACATCTATTACAAGGACTGGGGCAGCGGGCAGCCGATTGTATTCAGCCACGGCTGGCCTCTCTCAGCGGATGATTGGGACCCGCAGATGCTTTTTTTCCTGAGCAAAGGTTTCCGCGTCATTGCGACTGATCGGCGCGGACATGGCCGCTCGACTCAAACCGCCGGCGGCCACGACATGGATCACTACGCCGACGATCTGAAGGCGGTCACGGATCATCTCAACCTGAAGGATGCGATTCATGTCGGCCATTCGACCGGCGGCGGTCAGGTGGTGCATTATCTCGGTCGTCATGGCGATAAGAACGTCGCGAAGGCGGCGATCATCAGCGCCGTGCCACCGCTGATGGTGAAGACTCCGGCCAATCCGCTAGGCGCACCGAAATCGGTGTTCGACGATCTACAGGCCCAGCTCGCTGCGAACCGGGCCAAGTTTTATTACGACCTGCCGGCCGGCCCGTTCTATGGGTTCAATCGGCCCGGCGTGAAAACGATCGAGCCTCTCATTTGGAACTGGTGGCGTCAGGGCATGATGGGAGGCGCCAAGGCGGGTTACGACGGCATCGTCGCGTTCTCGCAGACCGACTTCACGGAAGATCTGAAAAAGATCAACGTGCCGGTTCTAGTCATGCATAGCGAGGACGACCAGATCGTGCCATATCAGGCCGCCGGCCCACTTTCCGCCAAGCTTCTCAAGAACGGCACGCTGAAGACCTACAAAGACTTGCCGCACGGCATGATCACGACGCACGCAGACATCATCAATGCCGATCTGCTCGGGTTCTTCAAAGGATAGTCATGAGCGCGCAATTGCCGGACATTTCGCGGCGACGTTTCATCGTGTCGGCCGGCTTTACCGCGGCCGCGCTAAGTTTGACACCTCGCCAATTTTTCGGCGCCGAACAAAATCTTGTCGCTGGCGCTCGCGCGAGTGGTGCCAAGGCTAAGATCGCCACTCAAGCACTTCGAGGAAATGTGAGTGCGCTCATCGGTTCCGGTGGCAACATCGCGGTGCTGCCCGGGTCCGATGGCAAACTCATTATCGACTCGGGATATTTGAGCTCGCGCACACAGATTGCCGAGGCGCTGGCCGGCGTCAGTGGCGACCCGGTTAAACATCTTGTGAACACGCATTGGCATTTCGATCACACCGACGGCAACGAGTGGATGCACTCCGCGGGCGCGACCATTACCGCTCACGAAAATACTCGGAAACACCTTTCGACCAGCACGCGAGTGGAAGGTTGGAACTTCACTTTTCCGGCATCGCCAGCGGGTGCGATTCCGACTGAGGTATTCAACGCCGACAAGACGCTTCATTTTAACGGCGCAACAGTCGCTCTTAAATATTACGGTCCCGCCCACACCGATGGCGATATCTCGATCTACTTTACCGAGGCTGATGTCTTGCACACCGGCGACACCTGGTGGAACGGACACTACCCGTTCATCGATTATTCGACTGGCGGAAGCATTAACGGCATGATCAAGGCCGCGGAAGCAAATCTCGCGATGGTAACGGACAAGACCATTGTTATTCCTGGACACGGCCCGGTCGGCGGCAAAGCCGAAATGATCGTATACCGCGATATCCTTGCTTCCATTCGCGACCGCGTTGCTGCTCTCAAAGGAGAGGGCAAATCTCTTAATGAAATAGTGGCCGCAAAGGTCACCGCTGCTTATGACGCCAAGTGGGGAAAGGGCTTCGTTAACGGCGAGTTCTTTACCAAGCTGGTTTATGAAGGCGTTGGGTGACAGCCTGCGCATTTGCACAATCTATGAAGAACCAAATCCTTCGAGAAACAAACGCATATGAATAACAAAATGAAGATCGTGGTTATTGGCGGCACCGGCCTCATTGGATCAAAGGTCGTAAACAATCTGCGTGCGCGCGGCCATGACGTGGTGGCGGCGTCGCCCTCCTCGGGCATCAACACCCTTACTGGTGAGGGACTCGCTGAAGCGCTGAAAGGCGCCCAGGTGGTCGTCGATCTGGCGAATGCGCCACAGTGGGACGACAAGGCGGTGCTGGAATTTTTTGAAACGGCAGGGCGCAACTTGCTTGCTGCGGAAACGACTGCCGGCGTACGGCACCACATTGCGCTGTCAATCGTCGGCGCTGATCGACTTCCGGCGAGTGGGTACCTCCGGGCGAAAGTGGCGCAAGAGAACCTGATCAAGGCATCTAAAGTTCCTTTTACGATCGTCCGCTCGACGCAGTTCTTCGAGTTCGTGAAAGGCATCGCGCAATCAGCCACCGAAGGTCAAACCGCTCGGTTATCACCTGGTATGATGCAGCCGATCGCGGCGGATGATGTCGCCGCCGCTGTGACGGACGTCGCAGTCGCCGAGCCGCTAAATGGTGTAATCGCAATTGCCGGTCCCGAGCCGATCCGAATGGACGAATTCGTCCGGCGTTTCCTGAGCGCAACGCGAGACCCACGGACGGTGATCACGGATGTTCACGCCCGCTACTTCGGCGCCGAGTTGAACGATCAAAGCCTTGTCCCTGCACCCGGCGATAAACCGCGCCTCGGCCCGACGCGTTTCGACGAGTGGCTCAGTCGCTCTGCAACCTAGAAGAAAGATCTCTTCCCGCACATCGAGAAAACCAAACCACGTACCAGAAAGGACATCACAAATGAAACCGATCCGAACTTCAAAATCAGTCGCGCGGCAGCGCTTCACACTCGTTGTGTGCGCACTGGTCGTCGCTGCTTTCGGCGTGGGCTCAGCGATGGCCGCCGCGACGGAACCCAAGGAGGCGAAGTTGACGCAGCTCTTTTCGAAAGACTTGACGGACCTTCCTGGGAAGGAAGGTCTGATGCTCCTGATTGAGTATCCTCCGGGCAGCTCGGACCCAATACATCGCCACAACGCACATGGATTTATTTATGTGCTGGAAGGCTCGATCGTAATGCAGGTCAGGGGCGGGAAAGAAGTGACTCTGACACCTGGTCAGACCTTCTATGAAGGCCCTGAGGATGTTCACGTCGTCGGGCGAAACGCTAGCGAAACCAAACCGGCGAAATTCGTCGTGTTCTTCGTGAAGGACAAAGGCGCCCCGGTGCTGGTACCCACCAAATAGAAACCAAAACAACTACTCGCAAATCCAATGATGGGCCGGTCGTCACTTATCCCGCCGGACAGAACTTTCCCGAGATGCCTGGTGATCGGCACACTGTTGATGAGAACGCGAGCAAGACCGCACCCGCGAAACTTCTGGCCGTGTTCGTGGTCGACACGGACGAGAAGGAACTGTTAACGCCGCTCGAAAAATGAGATATGGGACGGCTTCGTTATCGACGGGAATTTCTTTACCAGACTGGTGTATGCCGGCGTCTGACTCATTAGGTATCATTGAAGGGTTGACCAGCATCCAGAGCAGCTTCGGCCCAAAGGAGACGATGGACCGACTGGAAGCCGAGATTCGCGCGCAGCGGATGACGGTGTTTGCCCGGATTGATCATGCCGGAGGCGCGACGGAAGTCGGACTAAAATTGCGGCCGACTGCACTCATCACCTTTGGTAATGCGCGCGGCGGAACGCCGCTCATGCAGTCGGCCCAGACAGTCGGGATCGATCTGCCGTTGAAAGCACTCGTCTGGCAGGATGCCACGGGGAAAACTTGGATCTCGTACAACGAACCTGACTGGATCGCGCGGCGACACGGGGTAGCTGACGCTGAGCCAGTCGTGAGTAAAATGACCGATCTGCTGAGCGCGATATCGAGAAAGGCGGCGTAACTCTCTCTATCGGGAAACGACCTGTTAGTGGAATTCTGTATGACAAAGCTCTTGTTCATTACCGGCATCTCGTTGCTGACCTGCTGCATGGTTGCAGGGCAAAAAGAGGCAGCTCACATCCGGAATATTGTTCTGGTTCACGGCGCCTGGGCAGATGGCTCTGGATGGAAAAGCGTCCACGACATTCTCGTCAAGGATGGTTACAAGGTAAGTATCGTCCAAGAGCCGGAGACATCGTTCAAAGACGACGTGGCAGCGACGAAGCGCATTCTCGCGCTACAAGATGGACCATGCATTCTTGTGGCTCACAGTTATGGCGGCGCCGTAATCACCGAAGCAGGAACGGATTCATCGGTTGTTGGTTTGGTCTACATCGCGGCCCACATGCCGGATGCGGGCGAAAATGAAGCTGACGACGGAAAGCGATTCCCAAGTGACCTCAGCAAATCGAGTGCGATAAAAAAGACGGCAGACGGTTTCACTTATCTCGACCCCGCGCAGTTTCATGAATACTTCGCGGCCGACCTGTCGGTTGACCAGGCCGCTTTCATGGCACGATCGCAAGTCCTCAATACAGCTGACAATTTCAAAGCAGTTATCACCACGCCTGCGTGGAGAAGCAAACCGAGCTGGATGTTGGTAGCGACAAAAGACAGAACCATCAACCCGGACCTCGAACGCTGGTATGCCCAACGAGCCAAGAGTCACAAGGTCGAAGTCGCAGGCGCGAGTCACTCAGTTTACGTTTCCAGGCCGAAGGAAGTTGCAGCTCTGATCGAAGAAGCTGCATCGCACGCTCGGTAGAACACCGTGGTAACGACAGTAGGGAGAATGCAATGAAAGATTTTGCAAAGTCGCGGCGTGAATTTTTGAAGACCACGGGCGTTATGGCCGGGGGATTGTTGCTCTGGCGGAGAGGCGTCCTTGCTCAGACGAAGGAGCCAATTCAGCATAGTGAACCAACAGCTCCGCCAAGCGAGTCCGCTGCCGCAGACTACACACTGCGCATCGAAACGTCTCCGGTTGAGATTGCGCCCAAGCGAATCATTTCCATCACTACGTACAACGGACAGTTCCCTGGGCCATTGCTTCGGTTCAAGGAAGGTCAGCAAGTCACGGTGGACGTGTTCAACGACACCGATACACCGGAGCAATTGCACTGGCATGGTCAGAAGATCCCGACTGACGTGGACGGAGCCGCCGAGGAGGGAACGCCGTTTATTCCTGCGCATGGCAAGCGGCGCATTGTGTTCACACCCAGACCGGCTGGCTTGCGATTCTATCACACCCACAACCACGCCGGCGCAAATCTCGCAGCTGGACAGTACAGCGGACAAGTGGGGCCGGTGTACATAGAGGCGAAACAGGAACCGGGCAGATACGACCGCGAAGTCTTTCTTGTCCTAAAGGAATTCGAGCCCACGTTCAGTCGCGGCGGCGACATGGCCATGGATTTCCTGTCTCCGCCGACTCGCGTCAAGTCGCTCGAACAAGTGGGAGAGTCCGCAATGAAAGCCTCGATCGCGAAGGGAATGCCACACGGGTACGAGGTCGGCTACGGATCATTCACGATCAACGGGCGCATGCTCGGTCACGGTGAGCCGATTCGTGTGAAGCAGGGGGAACGCGTCCTGTTTCATATCTTAAACGGAAGCGCTACCGAGATTCGCAGCCTGGCATTGCCGGGTCACTCATTTCAGGTCGTCGCACTCGATGGCAATCCCGTCCCGAATCCGGCGCAGGTGCCGGTCCTGTGGCTGGGCACGGCGGAACGTATCTGCGCCATTGTGGAAATGAATCATCCGGGCGTCTGGATCATGGGCGATCTTGCCGATGACGATCGCCGGCACGGCATGGGCAGTGTCGTTGAATACGCTGGTCGCGGCGGACAACCGAAATGGATCGCCCCTGCGCCGTTTCACTGGGACTACGCGCGTTTCGCGAAGGTCGGTGCAACTGCGCCTTCACCGGACGAGACAATCGAGATGATCTTCGCGAAGGACAACGCCGCTGAGGAAGGCTTCAACCGGTGGACTATCAATGGCGTGGCCTTCCCCATGAGCGATGAGATGATCCCGGCTTCATTTCATCTGAAGCAAGGCAAGCGCTATCGCATTCGTATGCGCAATGCCAGTGACGATATCCATCCAATCCATCTCCATCGCCATAGTTTTGAGCTGACGAGCCTGGCCGGAAAGCCGACAACTGGAATCTTGAAAGATGTTGT
>DATEZD010000082.1:0-7460 GCA_035255865.1 Candidatus Udaeobacter sp. | reverse complement strand
TGCACGAATGCGCCTGCGACCGCGCCCGGCCCGGCGTTGAGATATTTGTAAGAACACCACACGGCGAAATCGACGTTCCAATCGTGCAATGAGAGCGGCACGTTGCCGATCGCGTGCGCGAGATCGAATCCGGCAATGATGCCATGTTTCTGCGCTGCTTTGGTGATTGCCGCAATGTCGAACAATTGGCCCGTGAAAAAGTTTACCGCACCGATCATCACCACGGCGAGTTGATCGGCGTGCTTCTCGATTAGATTGACAACGTCTTCCGTTTGCATCGTGAACGCGTCCTTGGGCGGTCGCGCAAGGATAAGCGCATCTTTGGGATCGAGCCCGTGATGCACGATCTGCGTTTTGATCGCGTACGTGTCGGAAGGAAACGCCGGTTCTTCCATTAGGATTTTGAACCGCGCTTTCGTTGGCCGATAGAATGTCGCCATCATGAGGTGAAGATTCACCGTGAGACTGTTCATGCAGATCACTTCGACCGGTTTTGCGCCAACGATGCGCGCCGTCGGTTCGCGCAGCGCCTGGTGATACGAATACCACGGCGTTCCCGCCGCGTGATGAGCATCCACACCGAGCTTCGCCCAGTTGCCCAATTCCTCCTCGACGATTGCTTTCGCCGATTTCGGCATCAGACCCAGTGAATTTCCGGCAAAATAAATCAGCGGCTTGCTGTCTTTACCGAGGGGCAGATGAAAGTTCTGGCGGAAGCCGTGCAGAGGATCCTCCGCGTCGAGCTGCTTCGCGAAGCTTTCGTCAGTAGAAAACTGCATGGTGTCATCTTAGCGCAGCATTCCAAGGAACGCACGCCCCTCGCGTGCTAACTTCGGCGCCCTCGCCGAAGTTTTCTCCTCAGAAAAGTTCGCGATCGCGAAGGCGCGATCGCCGGCACGCGAGGGCGCGTGCGCTCCCCAATCCTCGAAGTTTCACAGTGAGTCAGCGGCTTTCTTCTGCAACCTGCAGATCTTCAGCGGCGACAATCTGCCAGCGTCCGTTGCGACGTAGCCAGGTGTCAGTCCAGACGAAGCGACCGCGCTCGCCCGTTCGCCGTTGCCACGATTCGTTGCCTTGCGCGATGGCGGTGTCGCCGTAAAACCTGATTTTCACTTCGTTGAGGTGATTTGACGCGAAATACGTCGACGCGTCGCGCGTGTCCGCGATCATTTTTGCTTTGTGGTACAACTTGCCGCCAGGATCGACGCCGACGAAATCATCCGCGAGAATTCGCTCGACCACGCTGGTGTCGCCACTGGCGACTGATTCAGCCCACTGGCTTTCGCCTTCGTGAATGTAGCGCTCGGCTTCCTTTTGATCGTACCCACCGGAGCATTGACAAAGCGCACACGCGAGGCTTGCACAGAGCAAACGGCTAACCCAGTTGCGATGCATTGATTGTGTCTCTTTGCGTACCGTAACAGGAAATCATACCCACAGCGTACGGTCGAATGTGCGGTATTGGATCGCTTCGCTGACGTGCTCTGGAGAGATGTCGCTCTTGCCGTCGAGATCGGCAATCGTGCGCGAGACTTTCAGGATACGATCGTAAGCGCGGGCGCTTAAGTTGAGTTCGCTCATGGCCACCCGAATCAATTCCTGCGAATCCTGACTGAGCTTGCAGTGCTGTTTCAGCTGACGTGTGGCCATACGTGCGTTGCAATTTACTTTCGAGTCATTAAGAAAACGCCCTTGCTGGCGTTCACGTCCGCGAACGACGCGCTCGCGAATCGCAGCGGAAGTTTCCTCGGCCCGTTCACTAGCGACGTCGCGATATTCGACAGCGGGCACTTCGATGTGCAGATCGATGCGATCGAGCAAGGGGCCGGAGATGCGCTGGCGATACCGCTGTACCTGCACGGGTCCGCAACGGCATTCGCGTTTTAGGTCGCCAAAATACCCGCACGGGCAGGGGTTCATGGCCGCTACCAGCATGAACTCGGAAGGAAAGGTGACGCTGCCCGCCGCGCGCGACACTGTGACTTTCCCGTCCTCCAGCGGCTGGCGCATCACCTCCAACGCCGACCGCTTGAACTCCGGCAGCTCATCCAGAAAAAGGACACCATTATGCGCGATGCTTACTTCGCCGGGATTTGGAAATGTGCCGCCGCCGAGCAGGCCGATGTCGCTGATGGTGTGATGCGGATCGCGAAATGGCCTCGTCGAGACAAAAGATTTTTCAGTATCAAGCAAGCCGGCGATGCTATGGATCTTTGTTGTCTCAATTGCTTCATCGAGCGAGAGCGGCGGAATGATAGTAGGAATGCGTTTTGCCAGCATCGATTTGCCCGAGCCAGGCGGACCGATCATCAACACGTTATGACCGCCAGCGACGGCCACTTCGATCGCGCGCTTGACGTGGCTCTGCCCCTTCACGTCGCTGAAATCGACATCGTAATCTTGGTGCGCAGCGAAAAATTTGCTCAGATCAGCGCGCGTGGGAAGCAGGGCAATCTCGCCGCGCAAAAAGGCAAATGTTTGCCGCAGGTTTTGCACTCCGTAGATGTCGATCTTATCGACCATGGCCGCTTCAAGCGCGTTGGCTTCCGGAACAAAAAGCGCGCGTTTTCCGCGCCGCCGTGCCTCCAGAGCGACTGGCAATACACCTTTCACAGCGCGCACTGAACCGTCCAACGCAAGCTCGCCCACAAAGCTAAAATTCTCGAATGGTGAACTATCCAAGCCTTCGGTTACTGCGATCATTCCGAGAGCGATCGGCAAATCGAAGCTCGGTCCCTCCTTTTTAATGTCGGCCGGCGCGAGATTGATCGTGGTGCGGCCGCGCGGCCAGTAGTAGCCGCTATTTGCAATCGCGGTGGTGACGCGGTCTCGGCTTTCCTTCACTGCTGCGTCTGGTAACCCAACAATCACAATATTCGGGTCTCCGCCGGCTCCGTTCACCTCGATCTCAATTTCGTACGCATCGACGCCGTAAACCGCTGCGGAATAAATTTTCGCCAGCATCGTGGCGGCAGAGTCGCAGAAAATCGCTGCGCCGAAAAGCGCCAAATATCCCTCGAAAGTGAGAGGGAACGGATGCCTTAAAGTGTGGTTAAATGTTCGATGGCTCTCTCAGATAGTCTCGGATATTCGAGCCAGTAGAACCCTTAAAAAAAAGTTTGAACAACAGGCATCCAAGGAGTGTCACAGATTCGAATATTTAACCTTGTTAAATACTTTCCAGGATGCTAGAACGCGAGAACGACAAAGCATCGACGAATACAACTTATAGGAAGTTGCCGATCCAATTCCTCCAGATGAACGATGAAAAAGAGTTATATGGCTGCTGAAGATAGCGATACCGGAATTAAGATTTACCTCCGTGAGATCGGGCAAATCCCGCTTTTGACTCCGGACCAGGAGATTGAGCTGGCCGCAAAGATCAAAAAGGGCGATCGCGAAGCGCGCGCCCTGATGATCCGGTCCAATTTGCGCCTGGTGGTCAAGATCGCGCATGATTATGCGAATCTCGGCCTGCCGCTTCTCGATCTGATTTCCGAAGGCAATATCGGCTTGATGAAGGCGGTAGAACGTTTCGACCCTGCGAAGGGCGGAAAGCTCAGCACGTACGCCGCGTGGTGGATCAAGCAATCCATCAAGCGCGCGCTGGCCAACCAGAGCAAGACGATCCGTCTGCCTGTGCATCTGGTGGATAAGATCTCCAAGATGCGCCGCGTTTCCTTGCAGATGAGCGAGGAGCTCGGCCGCGAACCCACCGATGAAGAACTGGGTGATGAGATTGGGATCGCGAGCGGAAAAGTTTCACAACTCAAGACCGTCTCGATTCGTCCAGCTTCGCTCGATGCGCCGATCAGCGACGATGATTCGACGGAGTTCGGCGAAATTGTCGGCGACGAGGAGGCTCAGACGCCGTTCGAACTGTTGCGCGATAAAAACCTGCGTAACGAGGTCGGCGGTTTGCTTGACGTGCTCGACGATCGCGAGAAGAAGATCATTTTCCAGCGTTTTGGTCTGGATGGTGGCAAGCCCAAGACGCTCGAGGAAGTCGGTAAGAAATTCGGCGTGACGCGGGAGCGAATTCGGCAGTTGCAAAACATCGCGCTCTCGAAACTTCGCCGCGCTCTAAGCAAGAAGGAGCGCCCGGTGGACGTCGAATTGCCGGTCGAAGCGTAGCTGTAGCCGCTTCCCTGTGGGAAGCGAGGCACTGATCTGCCAAGAAGGGCTCGATGCGCCGCTCACAGAGCGGCGGCTACAATTATTTCACGACGTGCAGCCGAATAGGATCAATCAGCACCCAGCCCATCCGGACATCACGCTGATGATCAGATGCCATCAAACAAACGCGGCACGCCTAACGAGGGTGTGCCGCGGCGGAAAAAAAGATTTCCGTTAGTTACCGCACTCCCGCTTTTTTCTCTGCCGTCTGCACCATGGCCAGGTGTTGTTTCAGCGTCGGAAGGGTCTTCGAGGCCCAGGCTTTGAGCTCGCTGTCATCGCAGCTCTTTGCCGCTCTTTCGAAGTCGGCAATATCAGCCCTGTGAGTTTCCTCAAGCCACTTCAAATACATTCTGTCAAAATCCCCGCTACCAAGGTTTTGCGCTTTAACACCGCTGGTGTCGAACGTGACGCCTTTGCGGTTGGCCAGCGCAGTCAACTCCTTATCGATCCGCGTATGGTCTGCCACCATGCGGGCGGCGACGCTTTTCACCTCGGCGCTCTTTGCTTGCTTCTCGGCCATCTTCCCATTCGCCACTTCCTGTGCGCCGCCGCCGGCTGCTTTCTGGATAAAGTTCACGTCCTTTTGGCTCATTTTCACCACGGTGGTGCCGGGCGATCCCGTCGCCCCGGCAGATTGTGAGCGAAGATGGGGATTACTCCCGATCCCCGTTTCCTGAGCGCGGACGGTTCCGATAACGCAGACGCTGGTGACTGCGATGGCAACCGCTGCGATTGCTGAGAGTGATATAAGTTTTGGTTTCATTAGGGGCTCCTTGTTAAGATGATGTTGCATAATCACCGGCTGAGCCGGCAGTTGAGAATCGCATCTTCGTATCAGCTTGGACGCGACTCCACAAACAAAATTCATATGAAAATCGGCGTGTGACAAGACTGGGGATTCTTATCCCCGACCTCTTTTGAGCCGTGGGAAATTGGATCACGCGTGCGGGATATTCTGTTCGTAGGAGCTTTCTACCCGTTGCGCCACATCCCTGTAGCCGTAATCCACTTCGTAAATCTGCTTCATACAGGCGAGCGATTTTTCCCGTTCGCCCATCCGCTCGTAAACGAGGCCGAGATTATACATTGTCTCCTTCTTCATCGCGTCCATTGACAAAATTTCCCTCGAGGCTTCTTCAAGTTGCTTCATTGCAAGGTCAAGCATCTCAAGTTCGCTATAGCAGCAACCGAGCAGGTTCATCGCTTTTAAGCGCGCATGCGGATTTTGCCGTGCGCGTTGCAGCTCCGGCAGGGCCTCGCGAAAACGCTCGGCATGAAAAAGGTTTTCACCCAACTCGAATCGAAGCTGAAGGTCGGTCGGATCCCGCGCCACGCGCTCTCGCGCGTCGGCGATGAGGATTTCTGCACGCTTCGCTTTGGCGGCCTTCAGTTGCTCGGACTTTTTCGCACGCAATTCATCCGGTTCATTGTGCGAGGAAAGAAACTCCTCGTGCGCAGCGATCTCCCGTTCGAGGCATTTGATTTTCAAATCGGAAATTTTTCGAGCCAACCCGGTGTCTGCGCCTTTGCTCAGATCGGCAGCGTCCTGATACCAGCGAATCGCGGCCTCGAAATCTTCCTTTTGCTCGTTCAACGCGCCCAGTCGTCGCACCAGATCGATATTTGCCGGTTCCGCCTTATGACGCACGTACGTTTCGGCAATCTGTTGATCGAGCGCTTCCCCGGTCAAGTGCATGCGGCTCTGTTGCTCGAGTGAAATCGCTACGTCTTTGTCCTTGATCAGGTCGCGGTAGCTTTCAGCCTGCGTCCATCCACCACGCTTCATGGATCCACGGGCTGACGCGTCTTTGCCCAGACGGAGCGCTTCGGCTTCGAGCGGATTTATCGCCGTGATTTGATTATAGATTTCCTCCTCCTGGTCGCTGTCTCCGAGTTGATGATACAAACGCCCAAGCGCGTGCAGCACCTTGACGTCGCGGGGATTTTCTTCGAGCAGCGTCCGGAGCGCGAAAACCCCGATTTCCGGCCAGTCGGCTGCTAGCGCGGCTTCTTTCAAAACCAGATTTGCCTGGCGATTGTAAGGTTCCTTTTCCAGAACCTTCTCCAATATTTCAACCGCGCGTTTCGGGTCGTTTTTGATTTTTCGCTGCGCATTCATAACCGTGAACGACGCAGTTGAGATGTTAAAAAAGCTTTTCTTTGCCGATTTGCTTTTTGTTACTTCAGCGCGCCGCAATAGTTCGCGGCCCGTGAGAAATTGAGGCTCCTGCGTGAGAATCTCCTGCAAGAGTGAAATTGCGTAGCCGAAGTTGCGCAACTCGATCGCTGCCACTGCCTTGAGCCAGAGGGCGCGCAACGCTTCGCTCAACTCCTTTTCGGTTTTGACCGCCATGTTCGTGGGACAGATTATCACAAAAAGGAACTCATGCGTCGAGCGCGATGGCACTTCGCGCCGAGATGAATAAGTTAATTAGCTCACAATGCGCCCTTTCGATTGTGTCGTGAATAGCGACGCTCCGCCGTTCGAGTTGAACGGCGACGGACGATTTACCCTGTCCCGCAAAGATTTTGTCCCGGCGTATGTGAAAGCATTGGAGGAAGGAATTCTTCACGAGCGCGCCGAACAAGCGATCGAAGCGTTGCGCTCATGCCGAGTTTGCCCGCGCGATTGCGAGATCGACCGCTACAACAATAAGATCGGCGTGTGCAAAAGCGGACGCCTCGCGCGCGTCGCCACCGCATTCCCCCATTTCGGCGAGGAAGATTGTCTGCGCGGGTGGAACGGGTCAGGCACGATTTTTTTCGGCTGGTGCAATCTGCGCTGTGTCTTTTGCCAAAACTTCGAAACCAGCCAGTTCGGTGAAGGCGCAGAAGTGACCGCGGCCGAGCTAGCGCAAATCATGCTCAATTTGCAGCGGATCGGTTGTCACAACATCAACTTCGTCACCCCCGAGCACGTGGTGCCGCAAATTCTCGAAGCGCTCGTGATCGCAGTGGAGCGTGGCTTGCGTCTGCCGCTCGTGTATAACACCTCGGCTTACGACAGCCTCGAAAGCATCCAGTGGATGAATGGAGTAGTGGACATCTACATGCCCGATTTCAAACTTTGGGACAGCGAGCATTGCCGAAAATATCTCGTGGCCAGCGATTACGCCGCTGCGGCGCGCAAAGTCATCGCAGCCATGCACGCGCAGGTCGGTGAGTTAAGAGTGGACGAGAACGGTCTGGCACTGCGCGGCGTCCTCGTGCGCCATCTCGTCATGCCCGGCCTGCTCGATGACACGCGCGAAATCGTGCAATGGATCGCCGACAATTTGTCG
>DATEZD010000081.1:0-8274 GCA_035255865.1 Candidatus Udaeobacter sp. | reverse complement strand
CTGCATCGATTTCACGGGGAATGATCGCTCGGCTTTTCTGGCGTTCTTATCGGGCGCGCGAAGTCGCGTAGTGTCTTATCGGGTGCGCGAACAGTCGGGAATGTGCGGACGTGCTTACACCGATTTTGTTAACGTTCGTATGCGGGACACGCACACCATCGACTACAATCTGGCTCTCCTCGAACCTCTCGGAGTCCGGGCTGTCGCCTCCTCCGCCCCACATCTGGAGCTGCCACAAGTGGCCCACGAAAAAGCCGACGCACTGCGCCGTGATTGGAAAATCAAGGCGCCTTACCTCATTTTGCATCCCGGCTCGGCCCGCCGGGAAAAACTTTGGGAGCCCGAGCGATGGGCGAAGCTGATTGACCACTTCGGTCGAAACAACGATATCGGTCTTGTCCTGACCAGTGGACCATCGGCCGACGAGCAAGCGCATATTGCGGCAATCAAGAACCAGGTGCATCAACAAATCATCGATCTTTCCGGCAAGACAGGTTTGCTGGCGCTGGCCGCATTGATTGGCCAAGCGCGGCTTCTGGTGACGGTCGATTCCGCTCCCATGCATCTGGCAGTGGCAACCCGTACGCCGCAGGTGGTGCTGTTCGGGCCGACTAACCCATTCCATTGGCGCCCGCGGGAAAGTACGGCACTCATTTTACAAGGAAAATCAGCCGGGCCAGCGACCGAGTTTGTGCCGGCGCAGCCGCGCTTTGCAATGAGTGAAATCTCGACGGAAGCGGTGATTAGTGCTATGGATTCGCTGCTGTCGCTTCGTGCGGCGGCGCAAAGCTCATGAGCGGCGCAAAGGCAGCTAGGACCAAGCAGTCATTTTGGGAAACGTTACGCGCGGCTTCCGGTTCGTATCGGCGGCTCTACAGTTACGTCAGGCCCTATAAGGCGCGTTTCATCCTAGGCCTGGCGCTCGGTCTTGCCTACGGCGGCGTCAATTCACTTTTCCCGTTGGCCATTGCGCGCATCACTAGCACTGTTTTCCACGGCGCCGCTCCCAATCCAGCGGCGATACGCTCAAATCTTGAGATCCTGGATACGGGCCCAAAGATCAATTCGATTGTTCTGATCTGTCTCGCCATTCCAGCCATCATGACAGTGCGCAGTCTCTGCTCCTATGGAAGCACCTATTGCATGCAATGGGTGAGCAACAGGGTCGTTACCGATATCCGGGCCCAGCTTTTCAGTAAGATGGTGCGCCATTCCATGGACTTCTTCAATAAGATGCGGTCCGGCTTCCTGATATCACGAATCACCAATGATACCCGCGTAGTGCAAATGGCTTTAACGGCCGTCAGTAGCGATATCTTCAAGCAACCAGTGACGATTATAGGTGCAATCGCCGTTCTGCTTCTAATGGATTGGAAGTTCACCGTGGTCACCCTGATTCTTTTCCCGACCTGTTTGCTGCCACTTCGCATTTATGGTCGGCGGGCGCGAAAGGCGATGCAAGGTCAGTTTGAAGGCATGGGCGAAATGGTCGTGACGATGCAGGAGACGTTCGCCGGCATTCGCGTGATCAAGTCGTTTGCACGTGAAAGATACCAGGAAAAGGAGTTCAAACGCAGCAATCAGCTGCAGTTCTCGCAAATGATGCGCATCATCAGATCAATGGAGGCAGTCGGTCCGCTGGTGGAGACCATCGCCGCGATCGGTGTGGGAATAGCGTTGTTTTATGTTTACGCCGCCAACCTGAGTGTCGGCCGTTTTTTTGGACTGATCTCAGGAATTTTCATTCTCTACGAACCGATCAAGACGCTTAGCAAGATCCAAATGGTGATGCAGCAATCGATCGCCGCGACGGCGGCGATCTTCTCGATTCTTGATTCACAGCCCGCGGTGCAGGACGCCCCGGACGCCGGGGCGCTGAATTCGTCACAGGGTCGAATTGATTTTGAAAATGTAACCTTCCGCTATGCAAACACCGCTGCAGATGCCATCAGCAATCTGAATTTGCATTTCGAACTAGGGACAACCCATGCGCTGGTCGGCGCCAGCGGTGCGGGCAAAAGCACCATTCTCTCACTGATCCTGCGCTTATATGACCCAACAAAGGGCGCCGTAAAAATCGATGGCAGAGATCTGCGCTCGGTGACGCAAAAATCCTTGCGCGAACAGATGGGGCTTGTCACCCAAGAGACGTTTTTGTTCCACGACACGATCTTCAAGAATATCCAGTTTGGTCGGCTGGACGCTACGCCTGAAGAAATTTACGAGGCCGCAAAAGCTGCCCATGCACACGATTTCATTATGGCGCAGCCAAAAGGTTACGAAACGGTGATTGGCGACAAAGGATGTCTTCTCTCCGGCGGACAGCAGCAACGCCTCGCTATCGCGCGCGCTATTCTGAAAAACGCGCCAATTCTTTTGCTCGACGAAGCCACGTCGTCGCTCGATTCCGAATCGGAACAGCAAATTCAACATGCGCTCGCCAAACTGGCCGCTGGCCGCACCGTGATCGCGATTGCCCACCGTCTCTCCACCATTCTATCCGCCGATCAAATTATTGTAATGGATTCCGGCCGAGTTAAGGAGATCGGCACACACGCCGAACTGCTCGAAAAATCCGGCTACTATCGCCGGTTATACGATCACCAATTCAATCGGATTCAAAAGGAAACTGAAGCCGAAGCAGGCATTCTTGTTGAAGAGCTGGTGTAGCAATCTGGAAAGCAATGGCCTTAGCCTCTCGCAATGCCGTTTAATATCGATCTGCACACGCATTCTTTTTTTTCCGGAGACGGTGTTTCCAGCCCGGAAGACTTGATTGCGGCCGCGCGCGCCAAAGGTTTGAACGGTATCGCCATCACCGATCACAACACATGCGACGCGGTGAATTATCTGCTCGAGAAAGGCCTGATGCGGCTGGACGGATTGCCGGTCAACGATTTTCTCGTTCTTCCTGGGGTTGAGGTCACAACCGCCGATGGACATCTTCTCTGCATCGGAGCAGAGCTGCCCTACCTAAAAGGAAAACCGGCGCGTGAAGTCTGCGACATCATTCATGAACGCGGCGGTCTCGCCATACCTCCACATCCATATGATTTGTTTCGCGCCGGCATCCGTTTTTCCACTCTGGAAACGCTGCCTGTGGACGCGATCGAGGTTTTCAACGCGGCGACCACGCTCCGCCGCTACAACCGGTATGCTTTCAAATATGCGCAAATTCGCAGTTTGCCCATGACTGCGGCCAGCGATGCGCATCACGCCGCCGCGGTTGGAACAGCTTATACCATCGTCAATACCGACGATTTTTCCGTCAAAGGAATTCTCGCGCAGATCCTGAAGAGCAACGAGCTGAATCAACAATACCAGACCCCGCGCGATAGCCTCCGCAAAACCTGGAACAACTGGTTGCGATTGCGGCGCCGGAAGAAAATTCCGGAGTTAGCGGCGAAAGACAGCGGCCACAACGGTCGCTGAAGTTTTACGCTTCAACCTTTCAACGTTTTAACATTTTAACATTAACTCCAGCGCAATGCCTGCATACGTCATCGTTGAAATCGACATCCTCGATCCAGCCGGCTACGAAGAATACAAAAAACTCGCCGGTGCGACCGTTGAGAAGTACGGCGGGAAATACGTCGTCCGCGGCGGCAGGACGGAGGTGCTTGAAGGCGATTGGAAACCGAAGCGCATCGTGGTGCTTCAATTCGATTCACCGCAGCATGCTAAAGACTGGCTCAACAGTGAAGAATATCGCGAGCCGCGCAAAATGCGGCAGCGCACCGCGAGGACAAACATGATCCTGATCGATGGCCTTGCCGCGCCGTAGTCCTGCGCGAAAGCGGCGTGTAATCGGGCCTGCAAGTCTCAGAATCGCCTTGCCCATTTCTCGCACACCAAGAGCCTAGCATAGGAGGCGCTAGTAGATTTGCGGCGAATCGTTTCTTTGTTGCCAAGGCAGGACTGGATCGTGATCGGCTGGGTAATAGCGATCAAGCTACTGCTATTTCTGATTGGGGTGAAGAGCTACCCCATCCTTTGGGACAGGTACCAGCCAGGCCCACACAACTGGCTTCAGATATGGGACCAGTGGGATTTCGGGTATTACCAGAAGATCGCAGAATTTGGTTACAATGGAGAGGACGGCTCCCTCGCCTTGTATCCATTGTTTCCATGGTTGATCCGTTTGGTTGCTTCTATCAACGGAAGTTATCTTGCTGCGGCGCTCATCATCTCTGGTATCGCTTCGGTTGTCGCAGCGGTCCTGTTGCGAAGACTTGTTCAGCTTGATTACCCCACCAGTGTCGCGATGCGGAGCGTATGGTTCTTTCTCATTTTTCCGACCGCGTATTTTCTTCATGTTGGATATAGCGAAAGCTTGTTTCTCGCTCTGGCGTTGGGTTGCTTCCTGGCTGCACGTATCGAGCGATGGTGGCTAGCAGGACTGCTGGGAGCGTTGTGTTGGATGACACGCGGCGTCGGCATTGTTCTCGTCCCAGCGCTGGCCATCGAAGCGACGCAGCAATATTGCGTGAGGTGCCGCTGGAACTGGCGATGGGTCTGGATCGCCGTCGTGCCCGTTGGTTTCGCAGTATATCTGTTAATTAACTGGCACGTCAGCGGGAATCCGTTCGCCTTCCTGCAAACGCGAAAAGTATCATTCAACCAGTCATTTGCTTTTCCTTCTGTAGGAATTCGCCAGGCGATTAGAGCTCACTACCCTACCACAAACGAGGCAGAAATGGTCGGCGCGCAGGAGTTGCAATTCCTCGCACTGGGCTTTGTCTGTATGATCATTAGCTGGATCAAACTTCGGCCGGTTTATGCCGTGTGGATGACCGGGACGTGGATCCTCTTCACTGCTGTTAACTTTTTGCTGTGCGTGCCGCGCTACACTCTCACGATGTTCCCAATATTCATACTCTTCGCCCTCCTTGGCAGAAACCGTTTTTGGTTTGGTGTTCTAACCTTTTGGTCGCTGCTGTTTTTCGCGCTGTTCGCCGTTCTGTTTGTTCGCGGGGAATGGGCGTTCTGATGAACTTAGCGCTGCGTCGTTGAATAACTGGTGACTCTCGACTGCGCCGTCGCTTCACGTTCTTTCAGCAGGATCATGCGCTCGTACCAGGCGAGCAGCCGACAGAGCACCCATCCGCGGTAGCCATCGCGAAAACCCTGCTTCCAGAAATAATGGTAAAGGAATCGCAAGCTCGGACGGAATGGCGCCCGCGTTGCGAGTTTCTTTAGCCAGCGCTTGCGCTCTACAGCGTTCCCAAAAGGCGTCGCTCGCAATGTCCTTTCACCTGCTCGCTCATGCAGCCTTTCGGACGCTGCTGCTTCCCAGGTTGAATATCGATCATGCTTCTCGACGAAGGTGGCAATGTCCGGAAAGGCGTAATGCTCCATCGGAGCGGCCAAATATTCGGCCCGGCCATTGAGCAATACATGCTCATGTACTTCGTTATCGCCTGAGAGAATGTTGTCGCCGATTTCGATCTGTTCATATCGACCCAGCCGATGCCGGAACAGGCGCAGATTCCAACTCGGAAAATAACCGCAATGATTTATCCAGCCGCCCAGAAACCAGAACCGCCGGTTCAGATAAAATCCGTCCACGCCGAGGCGGCGAATCGCCTCTCTGATTTCGCGTTCTAACTCCGGTGTGACGCGTTCGTCGGCATCGACGATCAGAATCCATTCATTTTGCCAGGGGATATTTTCCAAAGCCCAGTTCTTTTTCCGTGGGAATTTTCCGTTCCAAACGAACTGCCCGACTCGGGGTCGGGCCGCCTCGGCAATCGCTTGAGTGCCATCTGTGCTCGCCGAATCAACCACCACGATTTCTTCTGCGAACGAAACGCTGGCGAGGCAGTCCCGCAGATTCGCAGCTTCATTCTTAACCGGGACAAGCACAGACAAGGGCACCCGCGCGTCGGTTCGCTCGCTCATTGAGTAATCTCGCGTTTTTTGGTTTCGCGCGCTGGGTTCCCGATCACAATGCTCCAAGGGCTGACGTCTTTCATCGCGACCGCTCTCGCACCAACGACTGCTCCTTCGCCGATTGTCACACCCGGCCCCACGAACGCATCGGCACAGATCCATGCCTCGGGGCCGATCGTAATCGGCGGACGCAACAACGGAAAATCTGCCTTGGTGTGATCGTGTGTTCCTGCGCAAAGATGTGCGCGATGCGAGATAGTTACCCGCGCTCCCAGCGTCACGCGGCCGAGATTGTAAATAAACGCATGCTCGGCAATGGCGCTTCCGTCACCAGCTTCAAGGTTCCATGGGAAATAAATCGTTGCTGAAGGATACACATGCACGTTGCGACCAATTTTTGCTCCGAAACAGCGAAGCAGAAATCGCCTCCAGCCGAAACACGGCCTCGGGCTGAATCGAAAAAACGGCTGGGCAAACATCCACAGCACGCGGCGGATAATGTCGCCCGACGAGTATTTTCTGGCGCGACGATTTTGTTCAACGTCCAGCATGCGATTACCAGAGGTCAGAGATCGGAAGTCGGATGTCAGACATTTAGCATTCTGTAATTAAGAACGACTGCGACGTCTTCAGCATTCGTCCAAGCTTGCTCAATTCGAAAATCGCCATCGCAAGGTCATACGCGAGTCTATAAACATCTAAATCCTTGGCAGAATTAACACGCTTGTTGTTAGGTTTGCTACTCATCGTTTCCGACTTCCGACTTCCGACTTCTGATATCTGGCATCCGACTTCTGACTTCTGACCTCCGACGCGTTAGTCAAAGCTGACGCATTCTGGCGCTGGCCCGCCACCGAGCACCCATTCATAAACCGAGCACATTTGTTCCCCAATTCGAGGCCATGAAAATTTTGTTTCTACCAGATTGCGACCACGATTGCCCATTGCTCGTCGATCATCATCACTCATTTCGATTACTTGTTTTAGACCCGCCGCAATTTCCTTCGGGCCCGTCCCAATTTGCAATGCCGCTCCGGCACCGAAGCCCTCGGGCAAATTGCACTCGGGTGTCATCAGCACCGGCTTCGCATAGGCCCATGCTTCCAGCACCGTAATTGGAAGACCTTCACTCAACGACGGCATGATGAAGGCGTCGCACGCGCGATAACATTCATTTTTTTCCGTGCCGAATCGCGGACCGAGAAATGCAATTGAGGCGAGCCCTGGAGTGGCAGCCGTGTCAAGATCTCCTGCGAGATGCTTGAGCTCCTGTTCATATCCGCGTTGGGACCAACCGGCAATCGCCAGGACCCAGGAAGCCCTGGTCGAAGGATGCGAGTTGAGGATTTGCTTCCATGCACGAACCAGATTCGCCACGTTTTTCTTCGGATGAAGTCTCCCCAGATAAAGGAGAACTTTTCGGCCTTCAGCAAATACCTGAGCTTGCAGCGGCGTCTCGCTCAGATCCGGCAAATCAACGCCATTGGGAATTACGCAAATCGGGTTGCGCATTCTGTAGGCGCGGATCGATCTCGCTTCCGCTTCGCACAACGCGCGCAGGCATGTCGCGCCGCGCAAATGTCGATCTTCATAAAGCAGCGCGGCGATTCTCTTTTTCCAACCCGCATTTTGCAATGCCCATGATTCCAGCATCCCTTCCGGATGGACGATATAGGGCCGGCCTGTTCGCCGATGCCATCGTCGAGAGGCAACGGAGCAATATTTCCACAAACCATGCGTGGACAAAATATCAAGATCAGCGCCAAGCAAAGCAGGCATAAGTTGATTTGAATAGCCCCATGCGCGGAATTGCGGCCGAAACGTCTCAACAGAAAGAGGCTGCCAGTCCTGCAAATCGACAGCACTCTGTTCGTCGCTGATACCAAAAACGCGCGCACTCGCACTCGCGCACGTCACCGATTTGGCAAGTCCGCGCACGCTTTGAAACAAACCGCCTGCTTCACGCGAAACGCTGCTGACTAGAAAGCCGACTTTCATTCGATTAGAACTCATCTCATAAATGGCGTTGTCATGTTGAGCGAAGCGAGACATCTCTGTCTATGTCCGTTGACTGATCGGTCCAGATTTGATCTGAGATTCTTCGCTTCACTCAGAATGACATTACGAGATGGCTTTTAGAAGTGGGAATGACTGCCAGTCTCGACGCAACGTTTGTTGAATCTCTGCGTGGACGCGCGATTACTACAGCAATCTTACTAAGGTGCGACACAGCAGCGAAGCCTTTCGCGGCTGATTCAACGCCAATTGCGCGGCTTGTTCCAAGCCTTCGCCGAAACGGTCCTCAGCGAAATTTGCCGCAATCCTGTAGCTGGCATCTCCGAGGCGTCTCCGTTCGTCATCCGATAAGGAAGCCATTTGCAA
>DATEZD010000080.1:0-6199 GCA_035255865.1 Candidatus Udaeobacter sp. | reverse complement strand
ATTACTGGGCTACTATCCAAAACTCGTTCAGCGTCACACGCGGCATCATCAACCTGAACAATGGCGGCGTTTCGCCCAGCCCGCGGATCGTGACCGAGGCGCTCGTTCGTTACATCTGGGAACAGGAAGACGCCACCGCTTACACGATGTGGCAAATCCTCGAACCGCAATCGGAAACGATTCGCACCGGCCTGGCCGAGCTGTTCGGCTGCGATCGCGAAGAGATCGCGATCACGCGCAACGCTTCGGAGTCGCTCGAGATTCTGCTCATGGGTATGGATCTCAAACCCGGCGACGAAATTCTCACCACCACCCAAGATTACCCGCGTATGCTCACCACATTGCGGCAGCGGGAAAAACGGGAAAATCTGAAGCTCAAGCTGATTCAGATTCCGATTCCGGCGAAGAACCTCAACGAGATCACCGCCGCGTTTGAAAAAGGAATCACCGACCGCACTCGCCTCGTCCTGATCTCCCACATGATCAACATCACCGGCCAGATCACCCCGGTGAAAGCAGTCTGCGACGTGGCGCGCGCCCACGGCATTGAGACCATCGTCGACGGCGCGCATTCCTTCGCCCAGTTCTATTTCAAACAAAGCGACCTGGGTTGCGATTACTTCGGCACCAGTCTGCACAAATGGCTCTATGCGCCGAAAGGCACCGGCATGCTTTACGTCAAGCGCGATAAAATCGATAAACTCTGGCCGCTCATGGCCGCGGAAGCCAAGCAGGCATCGGACATCCGCAAATTTGAAGAGATCGGCACCCATTCGGCCGCGCCGAAGCTCGCCATTGGTGAAGCGCTCCTCTTTCACAATGGGATAGGAAGCAAACGCAAGGAAGCGCGGTTACGTTACTTGTCCCGTTATTGGATGAACCGGCTCAAAGACGTGCCCAAAATTCGGTTCAACACTTCGTTCGATCCAAATCAATCGTGCGCGATCGGAAACGTCCACGTCGAGGGCACCAATCCGGAAGCGGTGACAAAATATCTATTCGACAAACAGCACATCTTCACTGTCCCGATCGTGCACGAAGAATTCCAGGGTATTCGCATCACGCCCAACCTTTACACCACATTGGGCGAACTCGATCGGTTCTGCGATCAAATGCAATTCATCGCAAAGAAGGGGTTACCCACGTAGCCCTTCGGCTTCATCGGCGTCATCCGCCTCTTCCTTCCTCTTAATCTTCTTTTGATTCCCGCGTTTGAAACTCGCTCGCGTCCCCGCTTGTAGTGGTCGATCCGCCTTCGCCTGCTTCGCGTGACGCGTAGTTGATGGTTGACTGTAGATTTGACCCCTTTTCCGCCTTCAAACACAGATCGCTGCTTTAACTGAATAGAAGACTCGACGTTGGACGATGGTTGCCGCTATCTTCAGTTGTAACAGCGCGGAGGATGAACGCGAGGCCCCACTCGTCGGCGCCAGAAGAAAATGCCGAACAGAAGCGACAGCATCTTGAACAAGCGGCTGCTGGTCTCGAAGCGCAACGCGCAGTCCTCGGGGATCTAGTCGTCGATTCTGCGCTCGAAACGCTGCGCCGGCAGCTGGCTGAGTTGGGGCCGTCAACCGACGGAGGCGACCGGTTAGCGGGTGAACGCAAACTGATCACAGTGATGTTTGCCGACATTTCCGGTTATACCGCGCTGGCCGAGACAATTGATCCAGAGCGTGCGCGCGACCTTTTGAATGACTGCTTCGAACATCTCGTTCCGATGGTCGAGAAGTACGGAGGGACGATTGACAAGTTCGTGGGCGACGAAATTGTGGCGCTCTTTGGCGCGCCGGTAGCGCATGAAAACGACGCCGAACGCGCCTGCGCCGCTGCGCTCGAAATGATGGCAGCGCTGGCCGATTTCAATCAGAGGAAGAAAGCAGACCTCGGTTTACATTTTGGAATCAACACGGGCCATGTCGTAGCGGGCGATGTTGGGACTAGTTACCGTCATGACTATTCCGTGATGGGGCACGCCGTGAATCTAGCGGCACGCCTGGAGGATGCGTCGTCGCGTGGCGAGATATTTGTGGGCGCACAAACCCAGCGCATGGCGGCGCCGTTTTTCGAGTTCGAGGAGATGACGCTCGAAGTGAAAGGAACTTCCGCACCGGTGACGGCGTTTCGGCTCCTGCGTGCGCGAGAGAGCATCGGCTCCGCGCGCGGGCTCAGCGGACGTTTCTCGCCGCTCGTGGGACGTGAGCGCGAACTAGGCGCGCTGCAAAATCTGCTCGCAGATTTGCAAAGAAGGTGCGGTGCCGTCGCTGCGCTCTTTGGCGAAGCCGGAATTGGCAAGAGCCGGCTTACCGCGGAACTGCGGGCGCGCGCTGGCGAATTGAAATGGTACGAAGGGCGCAGCCTTTCGCATACCAGAGGGATGAGTTACTGGCTCGCGCGCGACATCGTACGGAACTTGTTAGGCATCGGCGCGATGGAAAGCTCGTCCGTTGGACTCAAGAAGCTGCGAGAAACTCTCGAGGAAGTAATTGGTGAAAAAGGATTGCGCTTCCATCCTTTCCTGGCGCGTTTTCTCGAGTTACCGTTGGATGAACACGCGGAAGCTACCCTGCTGGAGCTGACACCTGAGGCGTTACACCGCGAAACGTTTGAAGCAGTTGCAGCTTTCGTTCTTGCCCTGGCTGTAATTCAGCCGCTCGTCATCGTCTGTGAAGACCTGCATTGGGCAGATCCCTCTTCCTTACAATTAGTGGAGAAGCTGCTTCCGTTAACCGCGAGCGCCCCACTGCTCTTGTTGCTTGTTCTGCGACGCGATGACGACATCGCGAATGCTTTTCTGCAGCGCATTGCCAGGCAGTTCGGCGATCGATTCCAGCAAGTAAATCTTGAACCGCTTTCTTCGGCGGCCAGCCAGCGTCTCCTTCAGAATTTGCTCAAGGTCGGAGAACTCCCCGCGGGACTGGCGCGGTTAATCCTCAGTAAAACCGAGGGGAATGCATTCTTCCTCGAGGAGGTTTTGCGATCTTTGATCGACGAGGGCGTGATCAAGTTTTGCGATGGTAAGGCGAAATTTTGCCAGGAGGTCCAGACCGTAAATGTCCCCGATACCGTACACGGAGTGCTCGCCTCCAGAATCGATCGATTACCTGCCGCAGAAAAGAACGTGCTGCAAACGGCCGCAGTGTTGGGTCGGGTTTTCGACGAAAAGTTACTCGTTAGTCTCGTGACGAGAGAGACGGGTCGAAACGGCCTGCGCGATTCTCTCGAAGATCTCGTTTCGCGCGAATTCCTCCGTCATCACACGGTAGAAGGAGAGCCGGATGATTCCCATCGGAATGGCTACATTTTCAAGCATGCGCTTACCCACGAAGTTTCCTACCAGAGCCTTTTGCTGGCACGAAGAAAAGATCTGCATCGACGCGCCGCCGAAGCGATCGAAGAACTCTGGGAGCCGAAGCTCGATGAACAGGCAGCTGCTTTAGGCCAGCATTTTGCCAAAGCCGAGCTGCCGGCAAAGGCTGCCGAATACCTTAAGCGTGCAGGAGATCGTGCGGCTTCGAGTTATGCTAATGAAGAGGCGATAGGTTTTTATCGGCAAGCGCTCGAACAGATTAAGCTTGCGGGCGAGCGCGACGATAGTGGCAGTTTTAGGATTGGTGCCGGCGAGCTACAGGAACGCGCGGGCGATCTCTTGCAGCTTATCGGCAAGCAAGAAGAAGCGCGCGATAGTTATGCGTCTGCTCTGGCCGAGATAGAAAACGAAGAACTGGCCAAGGTCCGAGTTTCCACCGCGCGGCTATATAGAAAGATCGCCAAGACACATGAGACGCAGCACAACTGTGATGAGGCATTGCGCCAATACGATCGGGCCGAGGTGACATTGGGGGCGTCGAACAAATTTTCTTCGGCGGATTGGGCGGAGTTAATCGAAACGCGCCTCGGCCGTATTTGGGCCCACTACTTCAACCAGGCGCTGGAGAAAATGGTAAGCGAACTAGACGAACTTCGGGGCGCGGTCGAACTGCACGGCACATCACGCCAGCGCGCCGATTTCCTGCATCATGAAGTGCTGACGCGGTTTCGCCGGGAGCGATTCGTTGTTTCCGACGAAACTCTCGCGCTCGCTCTGCGAGGCTTAGAGCTTCGACAGCAAGATGGCGACATCTTATCGCTTGGCCATTCTCATTTTTCTATCGGCCTGGCGCGCATTTGTCGCTTTGAACCTAACGAAGCGAAAACGCAATTACAGGCTGCATTGATCGCTGCTGAGCGCACGGGCGATCTGATACTTCTCTCTCGCAGCTTGAATTACCTCGTGATGGTCGAACGTGTTCGTCAGAATGCAAACGCCGCGGGCCGCGCCGTAAAGCGATTGCTTCCACTGGTGACGCGCGAAAAGATGACCGATTACATCGGAGTTGCCAGGGCAACGCTGGGCTGGATCGCCTGGTGCGCGGGGGATGAAACGACAGCACGCGCGGAAGCAAAGGCAGCTCTTGAAGTCTGGGCGCAAGGAGTTCCGTACCCGTTCAAATGGACGGCGCTCTGGCCGCTGATCGCGATCGCCATCGAATGCAAAGACGTTTCCGCCGCAGCGAAATATTCGCAACAACTGCTGGATCCGCCACAGCAACCGCTACCGCCCGAGCTAGCCGCGTGCGTTGCGGAAATAATTAAGACTAACAAGTCGGCGCAAGAGAAGGAGGCGCTCGATATTGCTGGTCACGCGGTTCAGCTCGCGCGCAAACTTAAATACCTTTGAGTTTACCGTGATCTTGGTTGTTGGAGCTACCGGTTACCTCGGCGGAATAATTACCCGCAGTTTGCTTCAGCAAAGCCATGCGGTTCGCATTACCCTCCGCCCGAATTCAAACCATTCAGACCTGATTGGATTAGGAGCTAAGGCCGCGCACGCAGATCTAAAGGATCCAGATTCGCTGCCCGCCGCATGCAAAGGAATCGATGTCGTCATTACCACGGCAAATTCTGCACGGCGGGGCGGCTCGGATACCGTGGCCGCGGTCGATCTCAACGGGAACCGCAATCTGATCAACGCCGCGCGCGAGGCCGGTGTGCGACAATTCATTTTCATCTCCGCCTACGAAGCCGACCTCTCGCATCCTGTTCCATTCCTTCAGGCCAAAGCGCAAACTGAGGATACGCTCCGCGCGAGCGGTCTCTGTTACACGATCTTGGCGCCGCACGTTTTCATGGATGTGTGGATCCCGATGGTCGTAGGAAACGCGCTTCAGGAAAATCGCCCCGTTCTCTTGATCGGGAGCGGCGAACGCAAGCATTCATTTATTGCTGCGGCCGACGTGGCAGCATTCGCCGTCGCGGCCCTCAATAACGCGACTGCGTTGAACCGAAAAATTTCGTTAGGCGGTCCGGAGCCGCTTTCCTGGGGGGACATCATCTCGATTATGGAAGCCCGGCTGGGCAGGTCTATCCCGGTTAAGAGGCTTCCAGTAGGCCAAGCGTTTACGCACCTACCGGACCTCGTCACCGGACTCCTGACTGGGATGGAAATGCGCGATGTAAGGATTGAGATGGAACAGACCGCAGGCGAATTCGGGGTAATGCAAACGACTTTGGAGCAATATATCGCGCATGCCTACGGAGGGGATTGGCCTAACGAGTAAAGTCATGTGAGACTACTCTGGATGAATTTCGGACTCGCTTGGATGTCGATCTGACGAGTCCGCAGCTAGAAACGAAACCTAACGCAGGAGCCGCTCCGGTTACTCGTAACCTCCGCGATGCAAGTGAATCCACGGTTTATGGTGTTTGGCTGCAAGTTCACCCGTTTTCTTCGATCCGCCAGTCAACTCGGGCGAAATCGTGAAGATGACGGTTCCATCTGAATCCTGCACATTTTTCTCGGTGCGCTGCGGGTAACTTTTCGTTGAGGTTTCCTTCAACTGATACCGCGGATTGATTATGCTGTTTTCACAAAGCCGACCTTAAGGACACCAGCCGCCGTGAGGAATTTCGTGCAAGATTGCGAAGTCCAAAGCTGCACAATCCGCTCCCGTTTGGCCGCTGCTGATGATTTTTTTTAAGCGCGCGGTTGCCCTCCGCTACTCTTTATTTAGCGCGTTCGGAAATCGCCGCTTCCAGTTCCAGGAACGCCGTCAACTTTTCATCCGCTCGCACAACGAAACGCTTTCCGTCGCCGCGATGTGCATCGGCAATTCGAGGGGGGTAGATCGTGTTTTGCGTGATTTCTGTTGAACGTGCG
>DATEZD010000079.1:0-17559 GCA_035255865.1 Candidatus Udaeobacter sp. | reverse complement strand
TAGGCGATGAACAGCCAGCCAACGAGCACGACCAGGATTAGAAGGAAGCTCCACTTCAGGAAACGTTTGATCTTCATACGCCTAACGAATCAGGTAGCCTCGGCCGGCAGCGCTTTGACGTTGGCGCCTCTGATCAAGAAGTAGAGCATGATTGCCATTTCGGCGAAGAATGCCGGCTGCAACCAACCAAAAGCGGCGCTGTAGTTAGTGGGGAAGAACTGCGCCGTAATGCTGAGCGCGACCCAGGCGAAGCAAGCGATGATCAACCAAATGCCCAGGATGCGCGGCAGGAATTCGGAGCGATAGACAAGCAATCCGAATGGAAAAAGCCAAACGCCCCAGAAAATTTCACTGATGAACTCTCCCTGACTGTGCAATCGCACGAACAGCATCGCGAGCGCGTCACGCTGCGTTTTGTCGATTACGTCGAGAAATTCGCCGCCGCGGAATAGAATAACCGCCGCGATATTGTTGAGCGCATTGAGGAATCCAACTGCGGCCGAAACCAAAACGAATGCCACCATCAGCATCGCCCATGTCTTGTTCACGTTGATGAGAAGGCGATAGAGCGCGACGGCGAGACAGATGAAAATCACGTGGCCGATCAAATCGCCGAAGATCGACAAGCGAAACATCGTCTCGTGCGCCAGGATATTGTCGGCAGTGGCGGCGGCATTGCCCCGGACGATGAGTTTGCCCGGAACATAAAGCATGCTGAACGGTGCCACGAGGACGAGCGACAGATATATGGCGCCAGCGATGCGCGCGGACTTAACGGTGGGGTGCATCGACTTTCTCCTGTTGTTTTGTTGTCTACTTGTTCGCCGGGAGCAGCCCGAGTTGTTGCATCATTGAAAGCTGATCAAACGCGGACCACTCCTCCTTTATTTTGCCATCGACGATCCGCCAGATCGTAATTCCGGCGAGTTCCGCCTTTTTGCCTGTTGCCGGTAGGCCGTTGCCTGTGCCGGTATTGGTACCCCGCGCAATCCAGTAGATCGTGACCAAATCGCCTTCCGCGATTAACTTTTCAGGCACGATGGATATGTCGGAAAATGCCTGGTGCCAACCTTTGAGCGCCGCTTGGTCTTCCTCCAGGGTGGCATCTCGATGAATACCGTGATTTACGAAATCCTTGGCATAAAGTTGCTCTGCAAGTTCGAACCGGCCATGGCTGAGGATTTCTTCGAATGCCCGTCTCGCGATCGCCTTGTTTTGTTCCTGCAATGACGAGGCAAAGAGCGAACCTGCAAGCAACAATGAATAAGCGCTAACACTAATGATGATTTTCATGATTTTTCTCCTCGTGTGATTGAATTGAACCATCCAAATCAGAGCGGACCGCGATAACGGCGTAGCCGGATTGCCGCGATGACAAATGCTGCGGCGAATATTAACCCAAACCAAAGACCCGGCGTACTGAGGTATCTCATCGGCGTGAGTTGCGGGCCTGCGATCGAGTGCGCGTTGAAGGCAAAGGCTTCCGGCGCGAATCCCATTAAGCGGTTCTTCAGCATCGAGGCAAAATGCGATGTGCCGAACGTCATCTTCTCGAAGAAGCCGATCGTCAGAAACGGCACCACCGCCCAAAGAAACGTTGCGCGCCGCGCCCAGCCCGAGACCAACAGCGCCCAGCCGTAGATCGGTGCGTGCCAAAGCGCAATTGCAACCAATCCGTAGAGCAGGATCAGCGATTGCTGAAACAAATTGAAATTCATCCACGTCGATGAGGGACTCATTCCGTGCGCGATGAGCAGTGCGCTCGTCCAGACCAGCATGACTGACTGCGTCGCGACAATGATGCAGAACGTGACCACCGGCAGAACTGCCAACGGAATTGTCGCCTTCGAGAGCAAGGTAGTCAGATCCGACACCGGCAACGATTTCCAGAACAAAATGCTGCGATCGCGGCGCTCGCCATGCAGCGCGTCCAAACAGTAGAACACACCGACGATGAACGCGGTGAAGATCAACATCATTGCGGCGGCGCTGTAAGGCATGTCGATCGCGGCTTGGGCTTTGGCCGGGTCGAGCAACAACACAGCGCGGCGGCGTTCCGGCAGACCGATCGTGCTGACGAGGAAACCGAACAACACAACAACCGCAACGATCAGTGGCGCGATGTAAATCGAACGGTTCTCCCATAGTTCCCGTTTCGCCGACCAGTAGAACGGCCGCACCACTAACATCTGACCACTGACTACTGACCTCTCGTCTGCAGATGAAGTATTCATTTCGTTTTTCTCGTCACTCGTCACTTTCCACTCGTCACTGAGCTATTCCCCATCACGGCAACGAACAAATCGGCAATGCTCGGTGTGCGGACGTCGCCCATCGCGGAGAGTTGGCCGCGGTCGACATGGTCGAACAGCATCACGCTGCGCCCGAAGACCTGGCGCTCGTGCATCGGTTTGAGCGATCGCGCGCCATCGACGTGATCGGGATGAATCATTACTTCCACGTAGCGCGACTCGAATTCTTCCATGCTGCACTCGAGCACGATGCGCCCGTGATTGATGAACATGAGATCGGTCAGGACATCCTGCACTTCTTCCACCTGATGCGTCGTCACCACAATTGTCCGGGTCCGATCGAAATAATCGTTCAGCAGCGAGTCGTAGAATTGTTTCCGAAACAAAATATCGAGACCGAGTGTCGGCTCATCGAGCACCAGCAATTTCGCGTCGATCGCCATGACGATGGCAAGATGCAACTGCGCCACCATGCCCTTCGACAATTGCCGGACCTTGCTCGTGCGTTTGATATCGGTCCGCGCCAGAAAACCTTCCGCCCTTGTACGATCGAACTTTGGATGCACGCCTTCGACGTAGTCGAGCAACTGCGTAACGCGGATCCAGCGCGGTAACACCGCGACGTCGGCAATGAAAGAAACATCACGCATCAGCTCGTCGCGTGAGCTCCACGGATCGCGGCCGAGCACTTTGAGTTCGCCTTCATAAGAAGTGAGTCCAAGAATCGCATTGAGCGCGGTCGTCTTGCCCGCGCCGTTAGGCCCGATCATTCCCAGAATACGGCCTTCTTCCACGCGAAGATCGACATTGTCCAACGCGACCGTGGTCCCGAAAACTTTGCGGAGCTTATGTGCTTCGATTACCGCCATCGCGTCACTTTCCTTTCACTGATTTGCCAAGACTCCGCTTCGCCGCGGCGAGAAGTTCTTTCCGCGTCAGACCCAGCCGTTGAATCTTCGCCGCAACGCGCGGCCATTCTTCCGACAAGAATTTTTGCCGTTCGCCTTTGAGCAACACTTCGCGCGCACCGGATTTGACGAACATCCCGAGGCCGCGTTTCATCTCGACCAAATCCTCATCGACCAATTGTTGATAAGCCTTCAGCACGGTCAGCGGATTGACCCGGAACTCGGCCGCGACATTGCGGACTGACGGCAACGGATCGCCTTCCTTGAGCACGCCATCGAGAATCATATGCACGCCGCGATCACGAAGTTGGCGGTAGATTGGTTGAGTGTCATTCCATTCACGATTCATTCGATGTTCCAGAAGTGCCTTTGTCGCAGCACCCGCTTACAAGGTTCAGGTTGTAAGCGGGCGTCATAGCGTTATACATAACTAGAACACTATTGCACGCGGTGCAAGCTTTTTTTGACAAAAAATTCCTGCTGCTTAGATGACGCCTTTTTGCTCCGCTAATTTCACCAGCGTGAACAATGCGTGATTCACCGGCACGGAGACGCCAAGCTCCGTTCCCCGGCGGAAAATGTATCCGTTTAAAGCGTCGATCTCTGTCGGGCGGCCGCGATTCAGATCCTGCGCAGTCGAAGATAAAGCGTCCGCCATTTGCGTGGCGATCTCCATTGCGGCAGCCATCCCCAATGCACGGTCGTGAACTCCTGGCAAAACGATGCGAGCTGCGCCAGCCACTGCCAGCACTTCGTCCACGATGTCTTGCATCAACTGTTTCGCGTCGGCGTTTTGTGCGATCTGACCATAACGTGCGTGTCCCAATGCAGAGATCGCGTTTAGTGCGCAGTTGCACAGGAGCTTTAGCCACAGTTCACCTTCGATGTTGTCTGAGATCTGGCAGGACATGCCGGCGCGCACGAAAAGATTTGCCAGGTCGGTCGTTACTTTCGACGGAGGACCGATGATCAAGTCACCACGCGCGAGATGCTTCACGCGACCCGGTTCGGGTACAGATACAGCAACGTAAACCGCGGCCGGTACAGCAACGACGCTGGTTGCAGTCCGAACCCGATCGGCATTGTCGACGCCGTTTTGCAAGCAAACCACGAGCGCGTCCGGCTGAAGAAACGGAGCCATTTGTTTCGCGGCCGCCGAAGTGTCGTTTGCTTTTACGCAAAGAAGAACCAGCGAGCACTCTCGAATCGCGCTCATCTCGGTTATTGCTGCTACCCGGATTCGCTCCTGGCCCTCCGCTTTATCGAGAACAAGACCTTTCGAATTAACTGCGTCAGCGAAATGTTTTCGGCCGATGAAAACAGTTGGCGCACCGGCGCGGGCAAGCATGCCACCGAAGTAACTGCCGACCGCACCCGCGCCCACTACCGCGATTCGTGGCCATTCTTGAAGTTGGCTCATTGCCTAATCTGTTTCTGCAGTGGGCACAGTCTACTCGAGATGCAGGGGCGCGTCAGGGCCCGCAAAAGCTTACTTCAAAACTCAAATGAATTGAGCAGCCGCAGCGTCAGCTGCTTAGATCGAACCCTGCCGGAACGCAAATCTGAACGCAATGGGTTGAAAGCAAAATTCAGAGCATCGGCAAAAATCGAGATCCGTTCGCGATGATCACCGAACCAGCAGGTCGAGCTGGCGCGCATCCAAACCGGCCTCGCGATAATACTTCCGAGTCAGCTCGAGAAGGGTGAATCCATCTTCGTAGGCGCCAAAGCCGCCATTCGCCGGTTTGTCCAGATAGATAAGGCCGCCTCCAACGACGAACATTGTAATCATCGGCTCTGGCGAATCGTCGGTGATCACCAGCGTGTGAGCCTCGCCGGCGGGTTCGTAAATGTAAGTTCCGGGCCTAGCGATCCAATCGTGCTCCAAGTATCGCCAGTGACCGCGCATCGTGTATCCATGAACGGTGCCAACGTGGTAGTGAGTGCCGACCATCGAGCCCGGGAGACCTTTCAGAACGAGGCTGAATCCACCAGCCGTGACGTTAAAGCAGCATGGTTGAAACCAGACACCATCCGCGTAAGGAACCCAGAGACGGTCATCCTCCAGATTGATGTTAGTAATGAAATGTTCGCGGCTCCTTTGATTCGCATCGAGACCGTCGGTGAAACTGTTGAAGGCAGTGATAGGCATGTGTTCTCCTTTTTCTGCGTCAGTGACTGTCTCGTTTTATTTTTTCTCAGGCGATGGCAATGGAAGGTCCGAATTCCAAATATCTGCGGCCACTTTCCATTTTCCGTCGCTCTGTTTTTTCCAAACCTCCACGTACTTGCCATGGTCGGGAACGGGCTTGCCGCTCGCGTCGTTCATGGTCAGTTCGTACGTTCCGGTGGTGTACGCGATGTCACCAGACTTGGCCACTTCCACTTTGGTCGTTTTCCAACTAATGGCGAGGCCGGGACTCGCGAGCAGATCTTTCCAAGTGTTCCGGATCGCCTCCTTTGTTGCTGCGGCCGGAGCGTTTGTCGGCAACACGATGGCGTCCCCCGAATAGAAGGCGATAGTTTTCTCGAGGTCTTTGGTTCCAGCGGCTGCGGACCATTGGGCGTCGAGATCGCGAAGCGCTTGTTCGATGGCGCTCTTCTCATCCGCGGCCAAAACTGAACAGACAAACGTGAATGAAAGCAGAGTAACGTAACCGGCTAGGACAAACTTAATTTTCATAGTGCCATCGAGCCCGCATTTTGCGTTGTCGTCAATGCTATTCGACACATGAATCAGGAACGCAGGCAGCAGCTCATGCCGGTGAGCGCTCGGGATTTTAAGATTTTGTAAACAACGTTCATATTCCATACTGGTATAAACGACTGACAAGAGATAGCAGTGAGACAGATTACAAAGCCGAAGTGAAACCGATCAAAGGCGCCAAGCATTTAAAACCAACCCAAGACAAGTGTCCGATTGATGGCGCGACGCTCGATCTTTACTCGATATTTTCGATGGAGTTCGAAGGCTGCCCGAAATGCCGCGGCATGTGGCTGGTCAAAGATGAATTGCGAAAGCTGAAGAACAAAGCCTTGGAAGGAAGGCTGCATTGGCTGAACGATGAGATAGACAACGTCGAAAAAACTACAGCGGTTCCGAGGGAGCGCGCTTGTCCGAAATCCCACGGCAAATTGCTTTCGGTCGTCTTCGGAAAATCGTCGATCGTCATTGACTGGTGCCCAAAATGTCACGGTATCTGGCTCGATCGGGCAGAGTTTGAATCAATCCTTGAATATTTAAACACGGAGGCTGCGAATGCGACCCGCAAGGACGTTGAAAAAGAAATAGTCCAGGACCTCAAAAAACTTTGGAAAGGTGGTCCGGAAAGCCGGGCGACAGAAGTTGCGGATATAGCGGCAGCAGTTATGGCATTAGCCAACGTTACCGTTTTTGAACATCCGGCCTTGTTTAGATTTTTGACAAATACTGCGGCGGCCGGCCGAAGTGTGGGCATGGATTAGACAGCCGCTGCGTCAATCCACCGGATCGACTGTCGTCGAGCGCGAAAACTCCGACGATCATCGGGTGGATGACAATACTAGCTACTGGAAACCAGTTTCGCGGGGCGTGATGCCGAGGGCTCTTTCAATCGCTACCGGCGTGTAAACTTTTCCGCCCTTGATTACCGTCGTGATCTTGTTGATGTCCTGGATGTTTTTCGTCGGGTCGCCATCCACGAGAATCATGTCAGCCAGTTTTCCCGGGGCAATAACGCCGCAGTCTTTGTTCACGCCCATTACCAAAGCGGGCGTCCACGTCGCCATACGCAGAACTTCAGCCGGAGCGATCCCGGCGCGCGCATAAAGCTCGAGCTCGTGGTGGAGCGTGTATCCGGGGAGTGCATCGGTTCCCGGGATAATTGTGACGCCCGCGTCATGAATTGCTTTGAGCAAGCGCAACATCGCCGGGAAAGCGTCGTGATAAGCCGCCTGTTTATCCGGCGGAACTTCGAGCGCGCCGCTCCGCATCGCGCGCCGCACCTGGGGCGGAAAGCGCGGCACGATTTCTTCCAGCCCGGGCGTGATCGCGCTCGGGTCTCCGCAAAAAAGCGCTTCAAAGACACTTATCGTCGGGTCGAGGACAGTGTGATGCTGACGAAGAAAATCAATGAACTCTCGGACCTCGGGTTTGTCCGGAGTAAATTCGCTGGCGCGCTCGGCGACTTTGATGAATCGATCCCGATTGCGCGTTTCCTTTACTTCCGGAAACAGAAAATTGAGCACGATAAAATTGAGGTGCTGAATTTCATCGGCACCGCCCTCGATGAATTGGCGTGCTGACATAAACGCGGGCACGTGCCCGCTCACGCGCAGTCCCCGCGCATGGGCTCGATCGGCGATGATCGGAACCAGCTCAGGTTTGACCGAGGAATAAATCTTAATTTGCACGTAGCCGTGATCGGCATACCAATCGACGTCCTGAATCGCCTGCTCGGCGGTGTCGACACGCATTTTGGTGGGGCCCGCAAACTCTCCGGTGCCGTCGATAATTCCTGCTTTCAAAATGCGCGGCCCGAGCTCGCTGCCATCATCGAAACGCGCGACCCGTTGGAGGAACGCGTCGGTGTCATTCGCCATATCGCGCGCGCTGGTCACGCCGTTGGCGAGATCGAGTGCGCCATCGTTGTCACTGAAATGCTGGTGATTGTCCCATAACCCCGGCATGAGGAACTGATCATGCGCATCGATAATCTCCGCGTTCGCAGATGGTTTAACGTCGGCGTCCGGTCCGACGCGCACAATTCGCTCGCCGGTAATGATCACGCTCGTTGCCGGCGTGACGCGAAGATCGCGCGGGTCGAACAAACGCGCGTTACGAATGACCAGGTCGCCACGCGGGATGTGCCCAAGTGTGCGTGCGAGGCGCTCCCACCGCGTAGCATCGGTTTTTTGTTGTGCGTCGCGCAATTCCGGGATCGAAGACTCGAGTGCAGGCGGCATGACCGAAAACCAGGACGACACGGATGCCGATGTGCCGTTGTGATCTAACCAAATCGCTTGCGGCGAAAATCCGAGGCCAATGATGCGGTATTCGGTTAGTTCGCTGTTGCCAACCGTTACCGTTGCTGTTTGTTCGATCGTTGCCTCGCCTGCAGGCAAGAGCGGCAGTTTGTGGTTCGGTCCCTTCAACAATGCCCGCGCGAGCACAGCGAAAAATTCCGGTGGCGCATTCATCGGCAGGTAGAAAGCTTCGCCGGCCAAGGCATGCTCCCCTTGTTCGCTGCGATTTTTCCAACTCGCCCGGCGGTCCTTTATTTCGAAATGTTCTTCGATCGGCGCCTTCATGTAATCATTGCCGTGGCCGTCGTATTCGATCGGCACACCGGCACCGTCGAGTTTCCAGGTGGCAATGATGTGATCGCCGCGGCCGCGATCGTTATAGGAGTATTCAGCGCGCATCGCGCCGTCAGCCTGGCGTTCGACGGTTTGCATGCCGGCTGGGTTGCCCTGAATGAAAATTTTGTCGGTACGTTTTCCTCCGGCCAGGTGTTGAAACGCTGGCGTGAGTCGTAACAACTGATACGCAGACAAACCAAAGGCAACGACTGCGGCGCTGATGATAAATGTCGCGAACTTACGGCGGCTCCAATATGGGATGACTTCGCCGGGCGAAACATCCTGGGTTCGCTTCATCCCTTCGGGTGTCATCTCAAAATTCCACGAAACGAAGACCGCGAATCCAAAACCAAGCGCCAGAAGCAACACAAATGCTTTCATCATCCATCCAGGCGCCTCAAAGATCGGCAGGAGAATCGACGCAACCGCAATCAGCAGCCACGACACGACCGCATAAACCAGCGCCACCTTATCAACGTGGCGCCGCTTCAACTCGGCGAAGAATGAAGGCTTTTCGCTCATGACGTTCCGGGTAAACCGAGTTTGGCTAGCAAGTTCTTGTAGCGGGGATCGTCGTGCAAGCCGCGCAACAACGGATCAACCAAAAGAGCCAGCATGCCGGTGTCGTGATTATCGAACGAGATTTGCAACCACTCGAAAGCTTTGTCTGTCTCGCCTCGCACCGCGTAAACGTCGGCGATTTGATAGGCCAACTGATCCCGGCCGGTCGCGATGAGATCGGCTAAAGCCGCGTCTGCTGCCTTCCGATCTCCGCGCACGTAGTGCGCGAGCGCGAGCTCGAAACGGCGATAGCCTTCGTCCGGCTCCAGTTTTGCTTCGCGTAAGGCCGTCTCGCCATCGCGCCGAGTGACTGCAACCATGGTCTGCCAGCGGTGACTCGAAGCGGCCGTCGGTTGTAATTCGGTGGCTTTCCGCGCCACTGCGTCTGCTTCATCCAGTTTGCCTTCCAACCAAAGGATGCGGGCAAGATTATTCTGTGATTGGTAGGCCAGCGGATCGAGTTCCACCGCATGCCGGGCCTGTCGCTCAGCCTCATCGACTCGTCCCAGATAAACCGTCACGCGAGCCAGCAGATCGTTAGCGGTTGGATTTGCGGGAGAAAGTTCTTTCGCGCGCTTTAGTTCGCTTAAGCCTTCGGCAAATTTCCAATCTACAAAAAAGCGAACCCAACCGAGAGCCGCGTGCGCCTCTGCCAGCGCGGACGCGATCGCGACAGCCCTTTCTGCATCGCTCCGCGCTTTTGGCCACTCGGTCTTGGCCTGGCCGCTGAGGTCTCCAAGAAGCGTCAGCGCTTCGGAACGCTCCGCGTAAGCCAAAGCATAATCAGGGTCGAGCCGGATCGCCTGATCGAAGTAACCGACCGCTTTCCGATAGTCCTCGAGATTCCGACGCTGGAAATGGAAGTGGCCCTTGAGATACGCATTGTGCGCTTCTGCGTTTTGCGTCGCTGGCTTCGTGGTCGTCCGTTCATCCGTTCCGAGCAGCGTTACCTTCAGTGACGCAGCCACGGCGGTCGCGATTTCCTGCTGAACCGCGAAGATATCTTTAAGTTCGCGGTCGAACGTTCGCGTCCAGACCTCAATGCCATCTGCGGCGCTAATCAGTTCCGCGACAATTCGCACCCGGTCGCCCTGCTTGCGTACCGTGCCCTCCAAAAGCGTGCTTACACCTAGCTTCTCACCAATTGTTTTGGGTTCCTCTTTTCTGTCTTTGAACCGGAAGGAAGAGCTGCGACCAATCACTTTGAGCCCGCTGATCTGAGCAAGCGCCGCGATCAGTTCTTCCGACAGTCCATCGGAAAAATATTCGTCCTTCGGATCCCCGCTTTCATTAACCAATGGCAGCACCGCGATGGATTTCTCTGGGATCGTTGCAGCCGCCTCGCTCTGCTTGCCACGCCGTAGCTCCTCGGAGGCGGGTTGAGGCGTTGCCCGTCCAGCAGTGTAGCGGCCGACAAAGAACAAACCGACAGACACTGCCGCACCGATTAGGACAATGTAAATCCAAGCGCCGCCACGGGACCGTTGTCCCGCGGCATCTGCGGCTTCTGTGCGTTTGATGCCTTCAGGCGTCAATTCAAATGCCCACGCGACGACGAGCGCGATTGGAAATCCGATGACAATCACCAACACGACCAGTCGCACCGCCCAGTTCGGAATTTCGAAAAATGGAAAGACTTGGGTCGCGACCTGAACCAGCAACCAGCCAACGACCGCGTAGGCGACCGCGACTTTGTAAACGTTGCGCCGCTTCAGCTCGGCGAAAAAACTCGTCGATTTCATTCCTTTGCGCCGACAACTTTTTGCACGAGCGCTTCGAAGCGCGAATCGCCACGCAAAGGATCTAGATACGGATCGACCTTAATAAAATTACAGTAGGTTGCGCCGCGTTCTTGAACTGCTTTTTCAAGCCAATGCAGCGCCTGGTCTTTTTCTCCAAGCGCGAGATGAAGGATTGCGAACGCATAGGGCTGGACATAACGCCTTTTAGCGTCTTCCGTGAGTCGGGCAAGAATCTCGCGCGCTTCGGCCTCGCGACCAATGCTCATGTCGGCGTGCGCAATGAAAGCAAGGCCCGACGGGTCATCATTTAACTCCAAGGCGGTTTTGTATTCCGCGATCGCGCCGTCGATATCTCCTTTCAGTTCTAGGGTCAATCCCAGGTAGCGGTGAGCAAAATAAAACTGCGGATCCATTTCCACCGTGCTGCGTAGTTGCTTCATCGCTTCATCATATCGCCTGGTCATAAAATTAACGCCGCCGAGATCGGCATGAATAATGGATGAGACTGGATCGAGTTCGTAAGCACGTTTCACTTCAGCGATGGCGTGATCGAGCTGCCCCAGCATCACAAGGGTTAACCTACCGTACCAATGATGGGCGGTGGCGTAATTTGGATTTAACTGAATGGCGCGCTCAAATTCCTTCGCTGATTGCGCTCCTTCAAAGTAAGAATAGAACACAAGACCCATGGAAGCGTGCGCTTCGGCAAGAGAATCATCCAGCGCGAGAGCTTTCTCTGCGGCGGCTTTAGCCCGCGGGAGATATTCTTGCGGCGCGCCCGCGCCGTAAACGGAAAATAACGCGCATGTATCAGCAATGCCGCTATAGGCGAGAGCAAAGTTGGGATCCTTGTCGACCGCTTCCTGAAAGTAGTTAAGCGCTTTCTGCAAATTCTGGGCCGTGCGTCTGTTCCAAAGATAGCGACCTTTCAAATAAAGCTCGTGCGCCTCCAAATCGGCTGTCGGTTTACTTGAAATGGCACGTTCTTCAGAGCCGGTGAGCTTGCCTTGCAGTTTCTCAGCGATGGTCTTCGCGATGTCGCTTTCGACTGCGAAAATATCGGTAAGCTTGCGATCGAACGTCTCCGCCCAAAGATGCGTGTCGGTTTCGCCTTTGACCAATTGCACATTCACCCGCACCGCGTCGGCAGTGCGCTGCACGCTGCCTTGCAACACGTTCGCAACCCCGAGCTGCTTCGCGATAGCTGGCACATCGTCGGGTGAGCTCTTGAAGCGCTGGGTTGTAAGACAGGAGACGACTTTCAATTCTCCAATCTTCGCCAACCGCGTGATGACTTCGTCCTGAATGCCAGCTGCAAAATACGCATTCTCAGGGTTTCCGCTGAGGTTAGCGAAGGGAAGCACGGCGAGAGACTTTCCCGGCAATTGTCCCAAGCCACTCTGCTTATTCGGCCCCATATAGCGCTCGAGAACAAGCAAACCGATCGAAAGAGCTGCCCCGATAAGGACAACATAAATCCAAGCGCCGCCACGGGACCGTTGTCCCGCAGCATCGGCAGCTTCTGTGCGTTTGATCCCTTCGGGCGTCGCTTCAAATGCCCAGGCGATGATCAGGGCGATCGGAAAGCCGATGATGAGCAGGAGAACTACCAGGCGGACCGCCCAATTTGGGATTTCGAAAAACGGAAAAATCTGGCTGGCGATCTGCATCAGCAGCCATGCGACAACAGCGTACGCAATCGCAACCTTGTAAACATTGCGCCGCTTCAGCTCGCCGAAAAACGAGGGTTTGTCGCTCATGGCTTCGTGACTGCGGTCGGCGGCACTTTCACTTTCAATTTCTGGCAGAGCGCAGCGAAGCGCGGGTCATCCTTATAATTCAGAATGAAGGGCGTGCCTAACAATTGCGTCAAACCGGGGTCGTGTTCAGTATAAGCGCGTTCGAGCCAGTCGAACATCTTGTCGGGTTCGTTGCGCAGACCGTAGACGGTGGCGATTTGGAAAGGGCCACTCACCGCATTTTCGTCGATCAACTTTTGCAAAGCAGCGTCGGCCGCCCCGCGATCGTTCTGTATTTGCAAGGCCAGAGCCAGCGCGTAATCCCGCCAGAATCCTTTCGGCTCCATCTGTGCATCTCGCAGCGCGGCCGCGGCGTCCCCACGTATTACGTCGAGGGTGGTAAGATAGGCATGCAGTCGAGCGGCGGCCGGTTGAAGCTCGATCGCTTTGCGCAAAGCACCCTCGGCCTCGTCGTATCGGCCACCGGCAATCAGGATGCGGGCGAGATTTAAATAGCGAGTCACGCCTAACGGATCGAGTGCCAGCGTCTGTCGCATTATGTTCTCCGCCTCCGCCAGCCGACCTTGCGCAGCGAACAGAAAGCTCAGGGCGAATTTGGGTCCGGCGTCGGCCGGGGCCAGTTTCTCGGCCTTGCGGAATTCGGCTTCGGCCGCGGTGAAATTCAGGTCGGGTGTCACTAATACGAAGCCGAGTGCTTCGTGCCCAGCGGCGAGATTGGGTGCGAGCGACAAGGCGGTTTGTGCTGCGTTCCTCGCCTTGGCGTAGGCTTCGTTGGCTTCAGCGCCAGCCAGCCAAGTGGCGGCGAGTTGTCGCCAAGCGGCGGATAGCTGCGCATAGGCGAGCGCGTAGCGCGGATCGAGCCGGATGGCTTCGCCGTAGAACTCTGTCGCTTTGCGTGTGCCTTCCTCGGTACTGAGACGGAAGTAAAAGGTTCCCTGTTGCAACGCGTTGTAGGCTGCCAGGTTGTCGTTAGACGGCGCAGCATCGGACTTCGCCGGTGCGCCCAGAAGCTTGATCTTGAGCTGCTCGGTCACCGCGGTGGCGATCTCGCTCTGGACGGCAAAGACATCCTTCAATTCTCGGTCGTATGTTTCGGACCAGAGCGCGCGGCCATCTGCGGCATTAATCAACTCGGCAACGATGCGCACGCGGTCGCCCTGTTTGCGCACACTGCCTTCGAGCAGATTCGTCACGCCCAGCTTTTCGCCAATGGTCCGGCTGTCGTCGGACTTGCCTTTAAAGAGGAACGACGAGCTGCGGCCGATGATTTTAAGGCTCGGAATCTTAGCGAGGACCGCGATCAGTTCTTCCGAGAGACCATCGGAGAAATAATCATTGCCCGGATCGCCGCTGGTATTAACCAGTGGCAGCACAGCGATTGATTTCTGTAGGTTCGACGCTGTAGCCGTCGCGCTGTGGCCAGGCCTTGCATTTCCCGCGGTGTATCGACCAAGGAAAAACAGTCCGAGCGAGAGTCCCGCCGCGATCACAACAACCGCGATCCAAACACCGCCGCGCGAATGTTGTCGTGCCGCATCGGCGGCTTCGGTCCTCTTGATTCCTTCCGGCGTGAGCTCGAACGCCCAAGCAATAATCAGCGCGACAGGAAAACCAAGCGCCGTCATAAGAATGACGAGCCGAATCGCCCAGTTCGGAATTTCCAGGAACGGAAAGACCTGCGTCGCGACTTGAATCAACAACCAACCGACAACAGCGTACGCGACCGCGACCTTGTAAACATTGCGCCGCTTCAGCTCGGCGAAGAAGTTGTCGATCTTCATTGTTACGTCTTGCGGCTTTGCTTTAACGCTAAGGAATACGCGAAATGCTCGAAGTTTGCATCCTCACTGTTGGTCGCTCGCGTTCCCGCGCTCGCGCCAGTCCGCAGCTGCCGGATTGCGTTACCGCCTACCCGCGCGGCTCCCGCTCGGGCGGGTTCACTTTGGTTTCTCTTCGCAGAGTTTCTGGAAGCGCGGATCATTCCGGAGCGGATCGAACATCGGATCGAGCCGGAGTAGCGCGGGAGTGAGCGGCACGTTTGAAGCCAGCGCGCCTTCGTACGGTATCGAGAGTAGTTTCTGTAAAGCGACGATGGCGCGATCGGGCTCCCCGATGCCCGCCGCCACCCGGGCAAGGATCTCGACCGGAGCGGGACCATCTAATGCGTCCTTCTCGAGAGGGAGCACGGCCATGGCCCGTTCCGACAGAGCCAACGCGGCGCCTTTGTCACCGAGGCCCATAGCGACTAGCGCGAGATCGCTAATAAGGAGCCGATTTTCCGGCTGTTCTTTGAGGAAAGATTCCAGTTCGCTGCGCGCCTGCCGCCAACTATCCTGTGCGGCGGCATGGTCGCCGGCAACTTCTTGTGCCCAACCTAACCAAAAACGCAGTTCGCCATTGTAAAATCCCAACGCTGGATCAGGCTCGGCAAGTATTTCCTTTAGCCGAGCGACGATTGGTGCAGGGCGGCGCTCCAGGATCGCTTGGTACGCTTGTGTTTCCACGGCGTTGATGTCGTCGGCGTTCGGATGCAGCGGAGCGAGAAGCGCCGAGGCCCCCGGGAGATCGCCCTCGGCTTGTGCAATAGCCGCCTTTACCACGAGGGTATCCACGTCGTCCGGCGTAATATCGAGAACCTGATCAAGCTTTCGCAACGCGTCGGGGAAACGACGAAGGTCTTTATAGGAAAGCGCGTGCTGGCTGAGCAGGGAAACGTTGCGCGGGTCGAGCCGCTCGGTTTCGTTAAAGAAGGACTCGCTCTGCTCCCACTGGCCTCGCCTCCGTGCGACATATGCTAGCATTTCAGGAATCCGGCTGCTATTCGGCAGGAACTGGCGCGCTTGCTCAAAGTAACGCACCGCAGTGTCGTAATCCTTTAGGCAAGAGTAGTGGTAATAGCCTTTGGCCACCAGGGCCTCGCCGAGATTGGGCTGAAGAGTGAGCGCGGTTTCGGCTGCTTGCCGTGCTTCTTCACGGAGTGCGACCGTGTGTTGAAGAGCCTGTGTGAGGTAGCCGCGCGCTTCCACCCATGATAGTAGCGCCCAACTAAGGGCGAACTTCGGGTCCAACCTCACTGCTTCTTTGAGATATTTCTGTGCGCCAAGGAGTGCGGCGGGTGTGTTTGTGCTTTTTAGGCTATACGCCAGACCGCGCAGGTAGGCGTCGTAGGCCTCAGGATTGTCTGTCGGTTTCGCGGCGATGACTTGCTCTTCGTGACCGGTAAGTTTCGCTCGCAATTGGTCGGCGATGGCTTTGGCCACCTCACTCTCGACGGAAAAGATGTCGGTTAGTTTGCGATCAAAAGTATCGGCCCAAAGATGCGAATCATTGACCGCCTTGATCAGCTGCACGTTAATGCGCACGGCATCGCCGCTTTTTTGCACCGTTCCTTCCAGAATGTGTGCCACACCAAGTTGCTTTGCGATCTCAGGCAGGTTTTCAGGTGCACTCTTGTAATGCTGCGTGGATGTACGCGAGATCACCTTAAGATCGGCGATCTTCGATAGGCGCGTCAGAATCTCGTCCTGGATTCCATCGGCAAAGTAGGCGTTCTCTTTCTCGCTACTTAAATTCTCGAAGGGAAGAACCGCGATGCTCTTTTCGGGAATCCCAGCCAGCGTACCAATAACATTTGCCGCGGAAGCAAGTGCTCTCGTTGTTGGTGGCGCTCGATGAAGAAAGATCAAAGAACTGATCACCAATGCGAAGGCCGCCACCACTAAAGCAACCGCAATCAGCAACGTTGGCCAACGCGGCGCGGTACCTGGTCGAACCGCAACAGGAGTCTGCTTCCACCGCTTTAGTTTCTCGGGCAGATGTGGATTTCCGAGACCATCCTTGTAGAGATTAACCAGGTGCAGCCTCAGCCCGCGCTTCACCTCACATTCGCCGAGATCATGCAGGTGAGGCCGCCAGTGTCGGTACTCCACTAAGTCATCGGCCAAACGTTTCGACAAAAGAATGTGACCGGCATCGCCGCAATCCATCACCCGTTGTGCGATATTGATACCAGCGCCGGCGATGTTCGTTTGCTCGTTCAGATCGACAACTTCGTTAACCGGGCCGCTGTGAATCCCCATCCGTACACGAAGCTCGGGATGCTTCTTCAGTTCTCGACTAATCTCCATCGCGCACAGAACATGAGCTTCCGGACTGTTTCGAAACACGAGTGCGCCGCCATCGCCAGTCGGCAAGCGCAACAGTTTTCCCTCGGCTTCAGCTTTCCGGACTTCTTCAGTGCCGCGAACAATCTGCTTCAACTTTTGAATCTGTTCACTCTGTTCGTTAATGAGCAACTTCGAGTAACCAACAATGTCGATGAAGAGGACATGGCCGATCTCAAATTTCAGGTCGGGCGAGGACTCAGATGGCACGAGATTTCTTTCTACAACGAGTGCACAACTTAACGAGTCGAATCAGCGGCCTGCGCACGCGAAGGTCAACTTGTAAACATTGCGCCGCTTCAGCTCGGCGAAGAAGTTGTCGATCTTCATTATTTCCCGCGGGTAATCTTCTGCACGAGTGCTTCGAAGCGCGGATCACCGCGAAGATCGTCGAGGAACGGATCTCCCGGAAGGAGGAACAAGTAGCTTTTGTTGCCTCCCGCAAAGCCGTGCTCAAACGCTTCGATTGCGCGTTCTTTTTCGCCTAACGAGGTGTAAACGGTGGCCAGGGCGTACTCCGGAACCTCTGCGGACTTCGCCATTTCATTCAGTTGCGCGAGAAGTTTTCGCGCCTCATCCGTCTGTCCATTTCGGGCATAGGCCTGGGCGAGCATGGCGATGGAATAAGGATCGTTGTTTAGCTCGACTGCTTTTTGAAATTCCGGGATCGCCTCTTTCAGGCGGTTCGTTAGTTGCAGCGCTGCGCCGAGATAGTAGTGCGCGACAAATGAGCGCGAATCGATTTCCAAGGTCTTGCGCGCCTGTGCTTCGGCGGCGTCGTAGCGACGGGCATAGAGATAGATGATGCTTAGGTCGGCATTGATGATCATGGA
>DATEZD010000078.1:0-5870 GCA_035255865.1 Candidatus Udaeobacter sp. | reverse complement strand
ATTGCTTTTCATCAGGAAGCCAGGAACCCAGGAAGTCCGGAACCGGACGGGCATTTGGTTCTTCTTGGATTCGTGGTTTCCAGATTCAAATCTGTTTTCTTCCTTCTTATCCCACGCCTTGCGGCACGACCTCGTCTAAGTGTTTCACATTTTCGGGCGCAGTACCATGATGCTGCACTTCGGCGCCGTGGCGCGGGATGTGTCGCGCGGCGAATGACTTGCCCTTGAACACGGCGTCCAAAATTTCTTTCACCCGGAAGGTGAGACCGTCGGTCTTGGTGAAGCTGGTGATCTTCGGCTCGCAATAACGCGCCCGCAAAATCGTGGCGAGCTGGCCGAAACCATAAACGCCCTGGTCGTTCATCTCGACCGTCACGATCCGCTTGAATTTTTCGAAGATTTTCTCGAGACCGTTCGGCAGTGGATGGAGATGACGCAAATGTAGCGCGCCGACTTTCTCGCCGTTCTCGCGCGCCATCTTCGCGGCGTCGTGGATCGGGCCGTAAGTTGATCCCCAGCCGACAAGCAGCGTGTCGCCTTCCTGATCGCCGTAAACTTCCGGCACGGGAATTTCTTCGGCCAGTTTGCGCAATTTGTTGCGACGCTTCGCAGTCATGGCCATGTGCAACTTCGGGCTGCCGGTCGGATGACCCATCTCATCGTGTTCCAGTCCGGCGAGAAGCGGATATTTTCCGTCGAGAATGCGCGTGCCAGGCGGGACGTGCTGTGTGATTTGATCGATAGGATAAGGCTTGAACGTCTGGCGAGGAGTAAGGTCCGGTTTTGGATTTTGGATCAGCTTCGGCAGATCAGGTTCATCGAACGCTTCGATGCGCGTGGCCAGCGACGTATCGCTCAAAATGAAAACAGGCGTGCTGTATTTGCGAGCGATCCGGGCCGCTTCAATCGCGATGTAAAAACAATCTTCCACGCTCGATGGCGCGAGCACGACGCGCGGGCTGTCCCCGTGGCTGCCGAAGATTGCCTGATGCAAATCGCTTTGCTCAACGTTAGTAGGTAAACCGGTGCTTGGCCCGCCACGTTGAATGTTGCAAATGATCAGCGGGATCTCGGCCATTGACGCCCAGCCGATCGCTTCGGTTTTGAGCGAAATGCCGGGCCCCGCGCTGCCGGTCACGGCGAGATAACCTGAATAAGAACATCCAAGAGCTATCGAGACGGATGCCAACTCATCCTCGGCTTGTACGAAAATTCCGCCGTATTTCGGCAGCTCGCTTCGCAAAATTTCCATCACGGACGACCACGGTGTGATCGGGTAACCGGCCCCGTACCGCACGCCCGCGGCGATGAGTCCGTAAGCCAGCGCCTGGTTGCCATCCATCGTGATCTGTGCACGTCCGCTAGCTCTCGGGATGTGCTCGAATCGATAATGCTTCGTCAGGACATTGCCAACCGGATAACCATAGCCCGCCTGAAACGCCATCAATGCCGTGTTTACGACGCTCTCGTTTTTGCCGCCGAATTTTTCGCTGATCAGTCTTTTCAGTTTCTCGTCATCGAGATTGAAAATCTTCGCGATCAAACCGAGCACGAAAATGTTTTTGCCCTTGTCCCTGGCGGTGCCTCCCAGCGCCTCGACCGTCAGTCCAGTGATGGGCACGCCGACGTAAAAGAAACGCTTGTCGTCCAAATTCGGCTCGACGTTGTCCGAATCGTACAGCAGAACGCCACCCTCGCGCAGGAAACCGATGTGGTCTTGGTAACTGTGCTGGTAAAACGCGACAAGAAAATCGGCTTCGTCACCGGCCGACAACACTTCGCCCGAACCGATCCGGACCTGGAAAATGGACGGACCACCCGAAATCGTGGCCGGAATTGTCATGTAGGTCATGACATCGTGCTCGCTGCGTCCAGCCAGTCGCGCGAGAAACGCGCCAGCAGTTTGAATTCCGTCCTGCGAATTGCCGGCGAGCCGGATCACAGCGTCCTGAATACTTTCAGGGCGCAAATCGGCTCTCTCGCCGTCTGGCGCGGCTGTTTGTGCGGCAGTGTCCGATCGTTCGCTCAAGGGGTTAGAAACTTAACAGATTGAAGCACCATTTCCACCGGCAATTGAGGCTGTATTGGCGCTTGTCCCCAGGCGCAAAGGATGGCCATACACGCGGCTGGCACTCCGAAAGCTTTCGCGAGCGAGCAGCCGCCCTACACCTCCTGCGGATCTTGATTGCGCGTCGCAGGTCCATTTTACCGATTGCCAGGAGTGGAGTCACCGATAAGTTGCGAGTTTACTCGAGAATTTGAGCCTTATATGGCCGAAGTGAGCACAATTGATTCCGCTCGTCAGGAGGAGTTCGTTGGAAAAGTGGTTGAGCAGATCAGTGGCACAATGACGACGCTGCTTGGCGCCGTTGGCGATCGGTTGGGATTATTCAAGAATTTGGCTGAGGAGGGGCCGGCGACCTCTGCCGATCTGGCGTCGCGAACAAAACTGAACGAACGCTATCTTCGGGAGTGGCTTGGCGGCATGGCCACGGCTGGTTACATTAATTACGACGCACCGACAAAGCGCTTCAGCCTTCCAGCCGAACACGCCTCGGTTCTTGCACAGGAGAATGGCCCATTTTTTGTTGGCGGCATGTATCAAATGTTGCCTGCGTTCACGAGTGTGTTCGACCAAGTTCTAACTGCGTTTCGTCATGGAGGCGGCGTTTCCCAATCACAGTACAACGAGATGATGTGGGATGGCCTGGAGCGATTCACATCCACGTGGTTTGAAAATTTGCTGTTGCAACAATGGATTCCGGCCATGCCTGACGTGAAGACGCATCTGGAACGCGGTTGTGACGTGGCTGACGTCGGATGCGGTCGGGGACGCGGACTTATCAAGCTGTCACAGGCGTTTCCACGGTCGCGCTACACTGGCTACGACAATTTTGGTCCTACGGTTGCTCGCGCAACGGCGAACGCACGCGAAGCTGGCGTGTCAGGTCGGGTTCGTTTCGAAGAACGCGATGTCTCAAAAGGGTTGCCGGTGCGATTTGATGTGATCACAACCTTTGACGTCGTGCATGATGCGGTCGATCCACTTCAGTTATTGCAATCGATTCGTCGAGCGCTTCGCCCAGGCGGCGTTTACGTGTGTCTCGACATCAACTGCTCTGACAACCTCGAGGAGAACACGAACCCGTTGGGCGCGATGTTTCACGGCGTAAGCGTATTCTATTGCATGACAACGTCGCTGGCGAACAACGGCGCAGGGCTGGGCACCCTCGGTTTTCATGAAGCGAAAGTTCGCGAGCTTTGCGAGAAGGCCGGGTTCAGCAGCATCCGGCGCATGCCGCTGGAAAATCCTTTTAACAGTTTGTACGAAGCGAAACCGTAAGGTTCTCGTCGCTGCGGCGGTTTCTTCTGACCTTTTCGCACGTCAGGGATGTTCGCCTCTTTACCGAGGAAAAGAGGCGCGGTTCGCCAACCGCGCCACTCGAATTTGCCGCCAACGCTCCGAAAGTTTTCACTAGCAGACAACCGCTTCTACACCGACTCGCGAATCTTATTCCTTAGGAACCAACCACCTGGGCCTGAAGACCATGAAGAATGCGAAATCGGTGATCGCCTTTATTGTTCTGGTCATGCTTTGGATGAGCATTGCGAGCGTTGAATACGATCTCGTGATGCGCTTTGGAATCCTGTTTAACGTCTTCGTCAGCGTTTTCGCTTTATTCGTGCTGCTTGTTGCACTGTTTCGAGCCCCCGAAGGCTACGAAGACGAGAACGGGTTTCATATTGTTGCGCTGGCGGATGTCGTCCCGCTGTCGCCCTCTCAGTATATCCGCCGGCTCGCTCCATTCTCGCTCTGCGCGCGATCGAGCCCGCGCCGCTTTAGCAACGGCTCGATGTAGGGATCGCGCCCGACGAAATTCTTGAATAACCCCAGCGCGTCAGCCGAGCCGCCGCGCGAGAGCAACATCTCGCGAAAACGATCGCCGTTCTCCCGTTTCAACCCGCCGTGCTCTTTTATCCATTCCACCGTGTCCGCGTCGAGCACTTCGCTCCAGATGTAGGAGTAATAGCCGGCTGAGTAACCGGCAGCGAACGCGTGCGAAAAATAGAAACTGCGATAGCGCGGCGGCACGGGCGGAAAGTTCACGCCCGCCTTGCGCAGAGCGTCCGCTTCAAACGCCACGGCGTCTTTTGGAATCTCGCTTGGAGTCAGTTGATGCCAGGCCTGGTCGAGCAGCGACGCGGCCAGATATTCAGTTGTCTTGAATCCCTGATTGAACTTCTCCGCGGCTTCGACCTTATCGAGCAACGCCTGTGGCATCGGCTCGCCCGTCTTGTAGTGCTTCGCGTAATTCTTGAGGACGTCCGGCCAGCGGGCCCACATCTCGTTCACCTGTGACGGGTATTCGACGAAATCCCGCGGCACGCTGGTTCCGCTGAAGCGCGGATATTTGACGTTCGAAAACATGCCGTGCAGCGCGTGACCGAACTCGTGAAACGCGGTGCGAACTTCATCCTGCGTGAGCAACGTCGGCTCGCCGTTCGGCGGTTTCGGGATGTTCAGGTGGTTGGCGACAACCGGTTTCGTGCCGAACAGATCGCTTTGCTGCACATAAGCGTTCATCCACGCGCCGCCGCGCTTGGATGGCCGCGCGTAATAATCGCCGATGAAAATCGCCAGCGGTTTGCCGTCGCGATCGAAAACATCGAACACGCGCACGTCGGGCTGATAAACCGGCAAATCGTGGCGCTCCTTGAATGTAAGTCCATACAGTTTTCCCGCGGCGTAAAAGACGCCGTCGATGATCACGTGATTAAGCTCGTAATACGGACGTAGCTGCGACTCGTCGAACGCATATTTCGCCTTGCGCACTTTCTCGGAATAAAAATCCCAATCGCACGCGGCGATTTGAAAGCCGCCTTTTTCTCCATCAACAATCTTCTGCATGTCGGCGGCTTCGCGCTTTGCGTTCGCCACTGCGGGCGGCGCGAGGTCAGCGAGAAGTTTGTTCACGGTCGGAACGTCGTGCGCGGTTTGATCTTCGAGCTGATACGCCGCCCAATTCGCATAACCGAGCAACTTCGCTTTCTCAGCGCGCAATTGCGCGATGCGCAGGACATTGTCGCGGGTATCGAACTCGCCTCCTTTGCTGTTGCGCGAGAGCGACGCCTGCATGATGCGCTCGCGCAGATGTCGATCCTGCAACGAGCCAAGCAACGGTTGCCCGCTCGTGTTTTGGAGTTGAATGACGAACTTGCCCTCCTTGTGCTCAGCTTTCGCCGCCGCGGTGACGCCAGCCATTTGGTCGTTTGTCAGGCCGGCCAGTTCTTCCTTGCGATCGACGACCACCGACGACGCATTCCGTTCCTTCAGCACGTTTTGCTCAAACTGCGTCTGTAGAGTCGCCAGCTCGGCATTGATCTTCTTCAGTTTTTCTTTGTCGGCATCGGACAGCTTGGCGCCCGCGCGGACAAAGTCTTTGTAATACCGCTCGAGCAAATAAGCCGACTCCGGATCGAGTCCGAGTTTTCCTCGCCTGTCGTAAAGCTCCTGAACCCGCGCGAACAATTTCGGATTCAAGAAAATCTCGTCGCGATGCGCAGAAAGTTTCGGCGCCATTTCCTTCTCGATCTTCTGCCGCGTCGGATTTGTGTCGCACGCATTCAGGTTCGAGAAGGTTCGCTGCGCGCGGTCGAGCAATCGTCCGCTGCGCTCGAGCGCGACGATCGTGTTATCAAACGTCGGCTTATCAGAGCTGTTCGCGATCGGATCGATCTCCTGCAGTTCCTCGTGCATTCCGGCCTCGATCGCGGGCACAAAATGCTCATCCTTGATCTTGTCGAAGGGCGGGTAGTGATAGGGCAGCGCGCTTTCAATCGCGAGCGGATCGTCGTTGAGATCGGCGGCG
>DATEZD010000077.1:0-2234 GCA_035255865.1 Candidatus Udaeobacter sp. | reverse complement strand
CTCCGTAAGTTTCTGCTCGTTCCTGCCTGCGCGATGAACCTTATAATGGGTTTCGGCTTCCTCATGGCAGCTCGCGGAGTTCCCGCACGAAAGCGCGAGGTAATTAGCATCGCAAAAAGACTTGGCTTTCAGAGTCCACCGGATCTTACGCTTATGCAGCTCCTTCTCTTCCTCTCTTGCGGCGTGACCTGCCTGACGGCTGCCGCACTGGTTTATCTGATAGTGTTCAAAAAATAGTTCTGTGCGCGAAACCATTGCCGCATAAAGAACAAGAGAGACAGTATCCCATCGCGCGTGAAGTACTGGGAAATCATCGCTGACAATCTCAGCAAGCACGGTTGGAGTTTGGGGTATGTCTCCGCCGTCAATTCTGACGGACGAACAATCTGGATCGCCGACGCGCATCGCGCCGATGGAAAGCGTTTAGTTGTGCGTGATTCAGCGATTTGGGATCGCGGCGCGGTTAGGTCTTCGCCCGAGGATCAGCTTCTTCTTGAGTTGGTTGGGAGGTTATAAAGTCTGTCTTGCTTTCCGATTCCGGCACTCCTCGAATCTTCATCCAGTGCTTCAGACTCTCGATGAGGATCTGATTGAGTTTTTGCTTAAACTTGTCTAGTTCCTCCTCATCCGCAGATTCGCGTAGCAACGATGCTGCTACGGTGTTCAAAGCGGCGGTTGATTTAGCGGTTGGATACAAATGCACCAACGTCGAAGTTTTTTCTGATAACCTCAAGAATTTACCGGACGCCATTGCCTACGCGCACAACAACGCGCTCGCGGGGATGCAAGTCAAAAAGAACTTGCACGGGAAAACACACAGGCGTATTGGCCAGCATCGCAATCTAGCCTATCACTAGCATGAAAATCATCATCCCCGAGATTCGGTATCCCGGGCGTCGGCTCGGACGAAATATCAACCATGATCCGCGCTCGCTGCGCTTCGTCGCGCGGCCTGCCAAGGTGGACAAAAGCGTCGCATGGCCGCGACACATTCCCATCCTCGATCAGGGCGACCTGGGCTCATGCACCGGCAACGCCGAAACTGGCCTGCTCGGGAGCGATCCCTTCTGGCCTACGCTTAATGCGACGATTCAGAGCGAGTTGAACGAGGACATGGCGGTCAAGATTTATTCGCTGGCGACACAGATTGACCCGTATGCCGGTGAATACCCGCCTGACGACACCGGCTCAGATGGCCTCTCGGTGAACAAGGCAGCGAAACAACTGAACTTTATCTCGGGTTATGTTCACGCGACTTCGGTTGACGAAGCCAAAACGCTCATTCAGCAAGGGCCGTTTATCACCGGCACTGACTGGACGACGGCGATGGACAACCCGGACGCGAACGGCATCATCAAAGAGCCTGCGAGCGGCCAGGTGCGCGGCGGCCACGAGTATGTTTGCCGGGAGCGCGACGCTGAGCGCGGCCTGTGGTGGTTTGATAACTCGTGGGGAACAGGCTTCGGCAAGGACGGCAGGTTTGCCTATGATGACGCTGGTCTTGCGGCGCTAATGGCGCGCGGCGGCGACGTTACGCAATCGGTTCCACTAACCGAACCGCCACCGAAGCCGACGCCAGCTGATCCTGATCTTGAAGCTTGGTGGACACTGACAAAGCCGTGGGCGACCGGGCACACATTCAGCACCAAGACGACGCCGGGCAAAGCCGCGAACGCCTGCATCGACCTCGCCAAAAAGAAAGGGCTGTAAGTCGATGCCGCGGATACCTTCACGAATCCGAATCGGAAGCCTGAAAAATGGGGTCAATCCCAACTTTTGACACAAAGACAAAATCTTTTACCGGCGAAGAAGATTGGAAACGTGCGTCCATGATCCCATTTGCAGCCGGCGCGCTATTGATGAACGATCGGAAGGTTAAATTCAGGACGCCTTGGTGGAGGTAAAGCCTCTAATCAATATCGGCAATGCTCGCGTTTCTGCCGAATCAGTCAAGAAGGTCAACGAGATCACTACGCGGCTCGGCAACGACATCGTCAAGAAAGACTGAGAAATTTCGGGTGAACCCTTTCGCAAAGGTCCTTCTCTGCACGACCTCCCTGTTGCCGGCCATCGTTGTGCTACCGCCTGCGATCTTCGCCCAGGGGGTGGACCCCAACACAGTGTACGCGCGGGCATTTGCTGTTCTGGCGGCAGAACCCTATGTAAAACAAGGATTTCACGTGCGCGAGGATTACTGGCCAGGCGACCTCGCTCCGGGTGAAAGGAAAGCGATT
>DATEZD010000076.1:0-11598 GCA_035255865.1 Candidatus Udaeobacter sp. | reverse complement strand
GTCGCGGACATTCGCGGTTTTACGCCTCTGAGCCGCCAGCTGCAGAGCGAGGACTTGGACGTGCTTGTTGGAGCGTGGATTTTTAGTTGCAAAGAGATCGTCGAGAATCAGCAAGGAGTAATTAACAAATACCTTGGCGATGGTTTTCTCGCTTATTGGCCGGATGCCGCTACGAGCCCAGAGGACATCCTGTCGGTAATCTCCGCGCTCAAGGAATTGCAACGAAAGGAATGGCCGGCGTTTCGCCTCGTTGTGCATTTCGGGCCAGTCGTGTTCGGAGGACTCGCGTCGATGGGTGAAGAAAGTTTGATGGGGCGCGAAGTAAATCTGATTTTTCGTCTGGAAAAGCTGGCCGGCTCGTTAGGCGAGCCCTGCTGCCTAAGTGAAACAGCGCACGGGAAACTCCATAGACTCGTTGCAACACGATTGCTTGGTGAATTCGAATTGAAAGGGTTCGAAGGAAAGTGCGCATTCTTTGCTTTTTAGAAACGCTTCGGCGCAAAGACCATTCGCGACGTTCGTTTCCGCGTTGGCTGATAAAGACCCTTCCCGATTCGTTCGTTGCCCCTGAAGCTGAAAACGGTATTGTCGAAATCTTAAAAGCTTGAACGCGCCAGATACGTCTGCGGAGCCAACGCCTGATCTCCAGCTCGAGATTGCACATCTCCTGTTAATTGACGTTGTCGGTTACTCGAAACTGCTCGTGAACGAGCAGATTGAAGTCCTGCAAAACTTGAATCAAATCGTTCGCGCAACGGAATGTTTTCGCGCTGCGGAAGCAAGCGACAAACTGATTCGAGTGCCAACAGGCGACGGGATGGCGCTCCTTTTTTTTCGCAGCCCGGAAGAGCCGGTGCGATGCGCTCTGGAAATTAGCAGAGCACTGAAAGGTCATTCGCAGTTTCAAGTACGGATGGGGGTTCACAGCGGCCCCGTTAATCGGGTCACCGACGTCAACGACAAAACAAACATAGCCGGGTCAGGAATTAATGTGGCCCAGCGGGTGCTGGATTGCGGCGACGCCGGGCACATCCTTTTGTCCGCGCATATAGCCGAGGATCTGGTCCACTATCGGCACTGGCAACCATACCTGCACGATATCGGTGAGTGCGAAGTGAAGCACGGGCGGCGCCTGCACCTGTTTAACCTCTACAAAGACAATCTTGGCAATCGCCAGGTCCCTGAGAAACTCAAGGGACAAAAAAGACAGCGGCAGCAAGCTGCATGGGCTCGTCCATTTAGTGCGCTCGGCTGGCCCAAGGTAGCGCTTACTGTCGCTTTACTCGTGTTGACAATCGCTCTGGGTATTAGCTCGTTGATGTTCTTTCATCGAGCATCGCCACCGAAGATCATATCGAGCGCTGCCGAGCCGACGGGCAGTGTGGCGGTTTCTATTCCCGCTAAAAGCATCGCCGTTCTTCCCTTTGAGAATTTTAGCGATGAGAAAGAGAACGCCTACTTCGCAGACGGCGTTCAGGATGAAATTCTTACCGATCTCGCCAAAGTCGCGGATCTGAAAGTAATCAGTCGTACAAGCGTGATGCATTACAAGAACGCCGTAAATCGCAACGTGCGCGAGATCGCCCAGCAACTCGGCGTTGCGCACGTACTCGAAGGCAGCGTGCAACGCGCCGGCAACCGTGTGCGCGTAACCGCGCAGTTAATTGACGCCAGGACGGACACGCATCTTTGGGCGGAGCGCTATGACCGCGATCTGGCGGATGTTTTTGCAATCCAGAGCGAGATTGCTAAGACGATCGCAGACCAGCTCCAGGCCAAAATCTCTCCGAGCGAGAAGGCGGCGATCGAGAAAGCGCCCACCACCGATCTCGCGGCGTTCGACCTTTACGAGCGCGCCAAAGCTCTCTGGGCCGACGTCACCGACAATCTCCACGCCAAGGAAAACCTGCCCAAAGCTGCGCAACTACTCGATGAAGCTGTCGCCCGGGACCCGCGGTTTCTGCTTGCCTGGTGCCTGCTCTCCAGAGTGCATGGCGCTATGTATTGGACTGGGCATGACCGCACCCAGCCTCGTCTCGATCTGGCCAATGTGGCAGTACAAACCGCGTTGCGTCTTCAGCCGGATGCGGGCGAAGCTCACCGCGCGCTGGCGACTTACTACTACTATGGCTTCCGCGACTACGCACGGGCTCGCAGCGAACTGGCCGTTGCCAGACGCACCCTGCCTAACGATGCCGAGATATTCCTTTATACCGGTTTAATCGATCGCCGAGAAGGACATTGGGACGACTCCACGCGCAACCTGGAGCGCGCCCTTGAGCTTGACCCGCAAAACCGCTTTACCCTCCAACAACTGGCGTTTAGCTACCTGTCACAGCATCGCTACCAAGATGCCATCCGAATCGACGATCGTACGTTGACGATAGCTCCGGGCGACCCATTGACCCGCATTACTCGGGCAAAGGTCATACTGGATTGGAAAGCGGATATCAAGCCCTATCAGGCCACACTTGCCACCCTGGTAGCGGAAGATCCTCGAATAGCCCCGGATGTGGACCATCCTGACTATGCTCTGTGCGAACGAACTGCCGCCGCGGCCGCGCGCGTCCTGGCGAACTACCCGCGTGATGGTACGACCACCGAATACGGCGTTAATTGTCCTCACGCCTATTGGGAGGGGGTTGTCGCTCGTTGGCAGGGCGACTCAGCGAAAGCGCAATCTGCCTTTATCGCCGCTCGGAGCGAGGTAGAAAAGCTTTTGGCGAAGCAACCCGACTTCGCGGCCGCTATCAGCCTTTTGGGAGTGATCGATGCTGGTCTTGGACGCAAGGAACAGGCACTCCAGGAAGGACGTGGCGCGTGTGAACTCCTGCCCATTTCCAAGGACGCCATTAGTGGCATGGGTTTAGCTATTAACTTGGCGCAAATCTATACCTGGACGGGTGAAAAAGATCAGGCCATCGAACAGATCGCCGCGGTAGAACGCATCCCAAACCTGCTTAGCTATGGCCTTCTCAAGCTTCATCCTTATTGGGACCCTCTGCGCGGCGATCCGCGTTTTGAGAAGATCGTTGCTTCGCTCGCGCCGAAGTAGCCGGCAAACCAACCCCCGCTACGTAAATTACCGACTCGCGGATCCCGTCTATCCCAAGGTCGTCTTCGATCAGTGTGTCCTTGAGGGCAGCAGTGCAAAACGGCGCCAGGCCGAGCCAGGTCGCTACCAGACAAAACGTTTGGCATAGATGACCGGCATCGAGAAGCACTACGCGATAGGCGCGAGCGTGCTGATACTTCCACATGGTGCGCCGAAATACGGCCGTCATTAAAAATAAAGCCGCCGCGTTCCTTACGAAATGTTGGCGTGCGCAATACAACCAAGCCTTTTCGCGCGTGGCATTCCTGCTGATCATTTCGAGACGATGATGCGCGGGATGATAGTGATACAGACCCGGTTTAAGGCCTTTGACGCGCAAGGCCATCAGATACACTTCGCCAGGGTGCCGCGCGCCGGCCGATGGGCTGGTTTTATGGAGTAACTTCCCAAACCTGGGGGAATACAGGTAGCCCTTGACTCCCCAAACCAAAGAGAGCAGTTGCGATACCGTCTCAAGCTTGAGCTCTTTATCCGAGAATCGTCGATGTGTTTTCCGGGCCATCAAAACTCGGATGAACTCGGAATCAGAAGAGCGGCGTGCAGGCAGCCACACTTTCGCCACGCCTTTTACAGTTTTGACAAACTTGGGCTGCGGCGTCTTCGGCATGATGGACTTCAGCCGATCGAGGCTCCATCCGCTACGGTCCAGGTACGGAACGTCCTTTGTAGAGAAATGAAGACTCCCTTCGGGAAGCCAATCGGACCACTCCTTCGCGATGCGACTGTCTTGCGCCGCTTCGGGTGAACCTTTCGGCAGCAGCAGCCCGTGCTTTACCAATTGAGAAATAGCGGAACGCACGCTCCGCGGTCTGTAACCGGGGAAATGCGCGATCGCCTCTCGGTGGGTTCGCCACTCACCAAAGAAATCGAGAACTTCGCAAGTAATCGGTCTCCCGGAGACGGTCAGCCGCCTGGCGAAATTATGCAAAAACAGCCGACCGTCCCGCCAGTACGAGAACAAGCATCTAGCCCGTCGCAATCGGATCGTCTGCTGCCGCATCTGTCTCGGTTGATGCAGTACAGTTGCAAGACAGCATCAAAATCGGGTCACAGACGATGCGGATCGCTTCTAAGGGCTTTCAGAGTGGAGTTAGCCAGGTCCAGTGCCTTTCGAAGGTCTGTAGCTGGAGCGTCCGATTTCGAAAGAACAGGGTCGATCGCATCGATAGCCTTTTGCGCCATCGCGTCAATATCCGCTTTCCTTACACAAGGTGTTGTAGTTGTATTGTTAGCCATTGTTGTTATTCCTTCCTTTCTTTGAGCAACGGAGTCCCACAGGAATCCGAGGCTCCACGTTTTTCCCCGAGCATATTCAAGACTGCGACCGAATGTCAATGCTGGGACTTATCTGCGCCCAGCCGCCATTCGCGAGCATCCGTAGTGGCGGACATTTATGGCAATTTTTGAAAGTGAAATGAGCGATTCGACATCGCTCAAGCCTTCCACGACTATCGGCGGTAATGTCTCTTCGTCGGCAGAACAGTATCAAAGTCGATGCGAATTAGACAAAATGGTGCGGATCTGACTGCAACATAGCGAGGTGCTTCTTGACTGCGGTGAGAGCCGTTTCCAGCTTTTTCACATGTCCAACCACTTGTTTTGTGCGCCGCTTGCCGTGGGTTGTTCTCTTACGCGCTTTCTTTTTAGGCATTGTTGTTACTCCTTTCTTTGAAGCAACGGAACCCTCAGGGAATCCGAAGCTTCACGTTTCTTCCGAGGATATTTAAGGAGGCAACTGAATGTCAACAGTCGCGATGCACTTGGACCGAAAAGAATAATCGGCGTTTTACGAGAACGGGTCGCCAATTAATTGGCAAGGCAGCTATACCAGCGCCGATTCGGAAGCATCACACTCGGTCGCCGGAATGTTTGTGTCGCCGAACCCGGCTAAGTCGGGCAGCTCCTTCCAATTCTAGCGCTGAACTTCATCTGAGCGTGAAAGGAAGGAGCTGGGCGATCCAGCTGATTGTTTCAATCGGCTGCCTTCTGGTGCGAAGCGGATCGATCTTTGAAAGTAAGTTCGGCGATTCCCGATTTATCAAGCTCGCCCAGGCCTTCAGCGATCATGCGGTCGTATTGTTCCTTGGTCGCGCGCGCGAGCGGTAAATCCAGACCGAGGCTGCGCGCAAGATCAAGAGCGATCCCGCTGTCTTTGGCCGCATGCGCAGCAGAAAAAAAGCAGCTGTGCTCGCGGTTTTGCATGTCTTCGCCGTCGGTCTCGAGCACGCGCGAAGCCGCGCCGGTCTGCGAGAACACCTTTCGCAACATTTCCAGATCAAGGCCGGACGCTGCGCCGAGCGCGAGTCCCTCGGCCAGACCGGCGGTGTTGATGTTCATCACCATGTTGACGAGCGCTTTCACTTTGGCGGCTTCGCCGGCTTTGCCGATAAAGCGGACCACCGAACCGAGCTTTTTCAAAATCGGTTCGGCTTTACGAAAAGCTTCTTCCTTCCCGCCGCACATCAGGTAAAGCTTGCCCTCGCGCGCCTGCGGAATACTCGAGGCCATGCATGCTTCGAGTGTTTGGGCACCAGCTTTCTCAGCCAGCTTTTCAACATCGACATGGACTTGCGGCGAAATCGTCGCGCAGTTGACGAACAATTTGCCGCGCGCATTTACGAGCAAATTGTCACCGGTTCCGCCGAAGATCTGACGCATCGCGTTGTCATCGGTAACCACAGTGAAAATCACATCGGATTCCGCCGTGACTTCGGATAAATCTTGAGCGGCTGCGCAGCCAAGTTCAGCGGCAAGCGATGTAGCAGCCGTGCGATTCGTATCGTAAACGGCGGTGATGTGGAATTCTTGATCCCTCAATCTGCGCGCCATGTTCGCGCCCATGCGTCCAACTCCAACAAAACCGATATTCATGCGGAACTGTAATCCAAATTAATTAGCATTGTCATCCCGATCCCGCAGTCGCGGGAGAGGGACCTCACACTCGAAGCTTGGAACGCACGAGGTAGCCAGCGGGATCAATCGCCCGATGCGTGATCCTTCACTCCGTTCAGGATGACCGCGTCAAAACTTTTGCAACGATCATGCCATCCTGGTTCATTGACACATCGATCATCAAACTTTGCCTGCAAAGAACGGATTGTGCACTTTTTCCTCGCCTACTGTCGTCATCGGTCCGTGTCCCGGGCAAATGATGGTTTGATCCGGAAGCGTCAGGATTTTCTTGAGGTTATTTCGCAACGCATCTGCATAGGAGACATTGCCGCCGCCCATTGAACCGGCGAAAATCGAATCGCCCACGACCGCCACCGGATGGGCAAGACCCGTCACAACGTATGTCATTCCGCCCTGGGAATGCCCCCAGGTCAGTCGCGTATCGATCTGGAGATTTCCGAGGCGAAAACGTTTTCGTTCCTCGATCGGCTCCGCGCCAGGAATCGGTTCGCGCGCGGGAGCAAAGACGTCACCACCGGTTTCCTCACGCAGCCGCGGCAGATCCGCAACGTGATCGGCGTGTGCGTGCGTAAGGAGAATGAGTTGCACATCTAATTTATGGTGCTTGGCAAAACGCACCATTTCGCTCGAATCGCCTCCAGTATCGAACGCTGCGGCGGCACGACTCGGCGGGTCCCAGACAAGATAAGCGTTGACGGCCATATCGTGATAATGCGTGTTGAATTGCGCGACGCCGTCTCGTTCATCAGTTTTTTGGGGACGCCACTCGCCCTTGGCGAGTTCACAAAGCGGTCGCGCAGCAAGACCAAGAACGCCCGCAATGCGTAAGAGCGCCAGCTCATCAAACTCGCCCCGCTCGCGCAGCGACCGAATTTTTTGCGAACTGACACGCGCCTTTTCGGCCAGTTCAGTATCGGAAACCCGCAAGCCGCGTTGTGCTTTTCCGATGATATCGCCCACGTTGTCTTCCAGCGGAATCATTCTGTGTTGTTAAACACTCGCTGGTAGCACTTCCTGGGCGGCGCGCAAATTAGGAATCTGTTCCAACGCCACTTTCTCGACTGCCATCTTAACATCCGAAACTGAAAACGCGGCGCCAGTCTCCTTCTCCATCGAAGTCATCGCGACATTATCAATGCCGCAGGGAACGATGTGATTAAATGGCGAAAGATCGCCGGACACGTTCAACGCAAACCCGTGCATCGTAATCCAATGCCGCACACCGACGCCAATGGAAGCGATCTTGCGATCTTCTACCCAAACCCCCGTGAGCGCTTCGCGTTGCCTCGCGGCAATGCCGTATTCGGCCAGCACTTCAATGAGCAACTGCTCGAGCCAGCGCAAATATTTATGCAAATCGTGGCCGCACCGGCGAAGATCGATAATCGGATAACCCACCAGTTGTCCGGGCCCATGATATGTTGCCTGACCGCCGCGATTGATGGCGAAAAGCGGATGCGGCAAATGCGCAGCACCCAGTTCGCCACGGCGAATCCGTTTCGCCTGCGGACGAATCCGTCCTGTGTGCGGACCTGTGGCGGACAAACTGGCTTGATCAGGAGTGCGCCCGATGGTGTAAACAGGTTCATGCTCGAGTAAAAGCAACTGATCTTCCATCGAGGCGTCGTTCCGTTTCCGGGCCACGATTTCTTCCTGCAACGCGAGCGCACTAGCGAAATCCTTTCGCCCAAGCCAATGCACCTGAAGATCAATAACCGCGGCGCTCATATTTGCGTTGCTCCCGGGAGGCCTAAGCTTGCAACCTCTTGCGCGCGCAGATGTGTAAGAGCAATGGCCAGCGCATCTGCTGCGTCGGCATCCGGCGTTTCCGTTAAACCGAGAAGCGCGCGCACCATGAACGCTACCTGATCTTTGCCGGCCGCACCGCGCCCGACGGTGGATTGTTTGATTCGTCTCGGTGAATATTCAAAAACTGGCAATCCGTTTTCAGCCGCAGCCAGAATCGCGGCGCCGCGTGCGGCTCCGAGCACAATCGCGGTCTTATAACTTTGCACGTAAATGACCGATTCCAGCGCGCAACAATCCGGTTCGTGCGCTCGAATGAGTTCAACGAGCCGATCGCGGATCGCGACCAGGCAGGACGAAGAACGCATCGAACTCGCGTTGTGAATCGTCCCGAAATAGACCGAACGCGGTTTGCCATTATTTGTATCGACAATTGCAACACCGGTGTGACGGAGAGAAGCGTCAATGGCGAGCACGCGCATTATAGCAACCTTAAAATCGCCCGGCGCGCGTTCAACTGCGAAAGCTGGCCCATACATATTAGCAGGTGTTTGGCGCCAACGGCGCGTGTCACTCCCGAGCCTGGGGCAACGCCCCCAGGATTCGTGAAATGAAAAATCCAGCAGCGCTGAAGGCGCGATTCATTTCCGACACCCGTTCGATCCTCCGCGCTGATTGAGGCGCGCTTTCAGTGCTGGTTATGGTGTAATCGAATCCCTGCCCCGAAAGCTTCCGGGGCAGGCTGAAGGTGAAGTCGCGCCTTTGGCGCTAAATAGCTACCCTTGAGAACGGAAAGGCGTGAGGCGCTAAGCGACGCTTTCGCCTTCAACATGGAATCGACAAATTCCCGAGCAACGGTTTTACTCGCGGCAAAATGCTGAACGCTTTGCAAAAACAAGCCACGACTAAGAAGCCAACCGACTTCGCCACGGTCATCGTGGTGATGACGCTTCTGCTTCTGACCAGTTCTTCGTCATTCGCTACGACGAAAGGTTTGAGCCAAATCGTGACGCCAGATTTGCAGGGCGAAGGCGATCTCTCCTTAAGTTTGCAAATTCAAGACAAGCGAATTGCGAACCCATATGAATTGCAGGCCGAGCTCGGCCTGACGAAATGGGCCGAGGTAGCAGTGTTTCGCGGGTTTCAACCGGACGAATGGATCCTGGGGACAGAGATCGGGTTGTTAACGAAAGAGCCTTTCCTTCTTTCCGTTGGGTTCGTGAATTGGTCGCCTCACTTGGACGTAGATCCTCAACCATATATCGAAGCTGGTTACTACACCGAGCATCACAAGGTGATCGTCGGGGCCATTCATGCGGGCTACAAAAACGAAGCAATCCTCGGCTACGCCTACGATTTCAATGAGCGATGGCGTGTACAGGTCGATTTCCAGAGCGGTTCTGAAAATTCATCGACAATCGGTTTCACCTGCAACGTGACACGCGATTTTCAGTTTAATCCCGCGCTTTACGTCAACAACGGTCCGAAGCACGATCTGTTTGGCTACATCGTTTTCACTTACACATTTCACCTCTGGCGCGGCAAACAGGAAAACAGCGCCGGTCTTACAAAAAGCGGCGAGCGCGTTGCCGGCGCAAAATGATACCATGAGAAACTCAAAATCTTCGCGAAGTCGAACCAGCGCAGGTTTGCTCATGTTCCGGCGCAGGAACAACGAATTGGAAGTTCTGCTTGCGCACCCCGGCGGACCCTTCTTCACCCGCAAAGACGACGGCGCATGGACAATCCCAAAGGGCGAGGCAGCTCCTGGAGAAGATTTGCTGACGCGGGCTCAAATTGAATTTGAAGAGGAAGTAGGATTCCATCCCGAAAATGTTCAGCAGTGGATTGAGCTCGGCTGGATCCAGCAAAAAGGTGGTAAAATTGTGCACGGCTGGGCGTTCGAAGGCGATTTGCCGGAACCATTCGAGTGCAAATCAAATTTGTTCGAGATGGAATGGCCGCCGCGCTCAGGCAAATACCAAAAATTCCCCGAAGTCGACCGCGCTGAATTTTTTACCGACGAAATGGCTCGTCGAAAAATAAAACCAACACAGATTCCATTTCTTGATCGTTTATGCAGTGCACTTCAAGGAGCGGCGGATTCCTAGCGGCTTTCGACGGAAGAATCTCGTGTTTAGCTTTGCGCCTCCTGGTACACCGCGTTAGTCAAAACTTGCTTGTGGACGCGTCCACGTGATAACCGGTCGCGTCGTCGGACCCGAGACAGCACCAGCGGCTGGAGCGACCCGGCCACTGTGATACCCGGAGGACGGCGAGGTTAGGACTCTGAATCAGCAAAGCGGAGATCCAGAAAATTTCGGTGATGTCCTAAAAGAAAACGCCCGCGACAAGAGGAACTCGTCGCGGGCGTTTAGGGTGAATCCGGTCTATTGTGGTCCGCGCACCGTTAGCTCCCAGAACAACCCGGGGTCAGCAAACCGTTATTGTAATTATCAAGCGTATTGGCGTCGTTGACCATCATCTGGCCGATGGCAGAGGAGGGTTTGACATGGTAGGGCAGCTTGCCACTGAACATAGAAAGCAAGCTGTCGGCATGAGCGATCGTGCTGGCAATAGGCGCCGGGTCGGAGCCGTTGGCGATGTTGAGCTTGGCGGCGATCAATTGTTTGGCCAGGATTATACTGGCGTCCCCGCCACTCGGAGTGTTCAATATGGCTAGCAATTCCATCATGGTATATGTCTGGCTGCCTAGCATCAGAGTATGCACTGGCCAGGCATTGGGATGATTTTTCCAATAACCCTGCGACAGTGGGCAGACACCCGATGGAGTAGGTGTTGGTGTTGCTGTCGCTGTAGCCGTGGCTGTAGCAGTAGCTGTTGCTGTTGCTGTGGCCGTAGCAGTAGCTGTGGCCGTCGGCGTTGGACTCTCCTCAGGCGTTGGCGATGGTGTTGGCGATGGTGGGGGCGGCGCACTACCCGGCTCGAGGTCCAACAGCATTAGAACAAGGCCGAGGCAATCACTAACGGGATCCTGTCCATCGAGTTGCAACGTGGTTGTGCCTGGTGGGCCGAAGGCGGCAGTGATGTCGAACGTATGAATATCCCACAGGCCGCCGTTGGTAGCCCTGCTCGTTCCAGCGTCAGGCACCGAGATACCGTCCCAAAGCGTTGCATCGTCGGGGATGGTCAGGGAAGGGCCCCCTGTACTAAATGTGATGGAGTTGTCAACAAAATCCTGGCCATCGGCGGCGTGGAAAATCGCTTTAACCATTCCGCCTGCATATGCGATCCCTGGCAACGTCGCGTGCCAGCCGTCATCCTCACCGGGAAAGCCCGCGGCAAGATTGGAATCATTGCCGGTGAAGAAAGCCAGGTCACGGTCATTAGCCGGGTTGCCATCATCAAAAACAACCACCAAAGAAGCGCCGTTGGCGTTGCAACCCGAACAATCGGAGAGCCCAGCTATCGTGTACGGTCCATTACCTGGAACAAATGCCAGCACATCGGCTTCAAAGGCGCGACTTGAGCCATCGCCCCAGCAATTGGTGGTAGCGTCGCCGAGCGAGGTGCCTGTAACAGAATTACCGTTAATTGTAACGATAGGATTGTTGTACTCCGCGCCCACCCCGGTATTGTTGATTCCGTGCCAGTACAAATAGGCGTGCGTAACAGTGCCGGATACGCCGGCAATCGTGATTGTTCCGCTGCCACCGCCGACTCCACATACTCCGCCGACAACGTAATCCACATTATGGAGCGTTCGGGTGTGACTGATTGGGACCGTCACGGGAGGTTGTGAAGGGCCGGAAACAATGATGCTTCGCACCCCACTCGGAGTGTATCGGTAAATTGAACCGTCA
>DATEZD010000075.1:0-4280 GCA_035255865.1 Candidatus Udaeobacter sp. | reverse complement strand
CCAGGCGCGAGGATACTGAGAACGAACGGTTTAATGGCGCGGAGCTGAGCGAATCTGTTCTCGGGCGCGATTGGAACTCACCAGAAGAGGATGCCGCGTGGTCAAACCTGTAGCCGGCGAAATCGTTGTTGTTCCTTTTCCACGGGCCGATGCTGCCGGCGGAAAACGGCGGCCCGCTTTGGTGATCGCCGATCTTCCCGGCGCGGATTTGATTCTCTGTCAGATCACGAGCCGCGCGCACTGGGATTCTTTCGCCGTTCCGCTGGATAACAGCGATTGTGAGCGCGGCCAAATCGATCAGCCCTGCTTCATTCGCCCGCAGCGACTTTTCACCGTCGAACAACACGTCATTCTCAACTCCGTTGGAAAAGTGACGCCGGCGAAATTCGACGAGGTGTTTAAGAAAGTGCGCGGGCTTCTCGTTGATTAATCTTTATACCGCCCGCCTTTGTAAAACTACGGGGTGGCAAGCCGACAGATATCACGGAGTCTGAATCAAGGACTCAACTGGGCATTCAAAATTCGTCCAACTCCCGCTCGCTCATTTTTTCTTTGAAGTCGACAATCGGCTCTCCATTCGAGCAATGTTTGATGAATGGGCCGGGTCCGACGTGGCGGTTACATTTTGATTTGGTGGATTGGCGACCATCGGCCACGCCACGTGCATGTTTATGGTGATGATGCTAACTTCATCACGCGAATGAATTTGGAGACCATGCAACCGATGGATGTGCCCAAAGTCGATAAGAGAATTGTCGATCTTATCCGCGAACTACGAAGGGAGGGGCGGCTGTGAAAGCGGCAAAGAGCGCGAAGGTTCCTTTTGGAACAGCGAAATTTTCCCGAATCAAGAACGTGCGCTATCTGAGCTGGGAAGATGCGTTCGACGTCGAATACGACGACGGTCTGTGTATATTGGAACCGCACGCAACAATTCGCAAAGCTAACAAAATCTTGCCCTCTGCAAAATTCGATCGCTTGGAAATCGAAGACTGGACTCGTGGTGGCTTCCTCGTCCACTACGACAACGATCAGACTGCGGAAGTTTCCTGGTCGTTTGTGCGTGAGCTACCACCGAAAAACTCTAAGAAATAAATCCTATCAATCTTTCACTGCCGCCTTCGTAGAAAAATGGCGTGCGTGATCGGGATCGCAGAGATCACGAAGTTCGTTCTGCTGTAGCGTCCACAGCTTGCTCGCCGTGGCGAGTCCACAGCGGACATTCTGGGGAGCACAGGCTGCCACCCTGTAGCCGATTCGCTGTGCGAAGCGAGGCATTGATGCTGTTATTCGAACTGGGCTGTACGTCGCCCAGAGGGCGACGGCTACAGGCGCGGCTTGACATTACCCGGACCGTCGAGCGACAAAGAAGCGCCGGATGAACTCTTTCAAACGCCTTTTCTCCGCGGCTCCGGAGGGAACGGCCGCGCTGTTCTTCATTCAGATCTTCGCGACGCTGGGCTTCGCCGTCCTCTACTCGACCCTGGTCCTCTACGCGACGAAGCATCTGCAGCTCGGCGTGAAAGAGGCCACCACGTTGATGGGCGTGTTCGGCGCCTTCAACTACGGCCTGCACCTCTTCGGCGGTTACCTGGGCGGCCGTTTCCTCTCGAATCGCAACCTGTTCGTCGGGGGCATGGCGCTGCAGGTGTTCGGCTGCGCATGCATCGCAACCGGCACGCTCGCGCTGTTCTACGTAGGCCTCGCCCTCTTCCTCACCGGCAGCGGCCTCAACGTCACCTGCATCAACATGATGTTGACGCAGCGCTTCACCCCGGAGGACCCGCGCCGCGAAGGAGCATTCCTCTGGAACTACGCCGGCATGAATGTTGGCTTCTTCGTCGGGTTCAGCGTCGCCGGCCATTTCCAAGCCACCGAGAGTTACTCGAGCCTCTTTATCTTCGCTACTGTCGGCAACTTCGTCGCCATCATCCTCGCCGTGTTCACTTGGAGGATTCTCGCCGACCGCAACACCACGCTGCTCGACGCAACGCAGAAGCAGTTCCGGCTGCGCCAGCTCGCCGGCATCGGCATTCTCATCGGAACGGTACCCGTCGTTTGGCTCATGCTCCAGCGGCCAAGCATGACCGAAACGGTGATCAAGGCGATCTGCGCCGCGGTAGCGGTCACTCTCATTTATCTCACGCTCCGCCACTCGGATCGCCGCGAGCGGCGCAACATGACGGCCTACCTGATTCTGACCATCGGCTCGCTGATGTTCTGGTCGCTCTACCAGATGGCGCCGAGCGGCCTGATGCTGTTCGCGGTCAACAACGTGGACCTGATGGTCGGTCCCGTGAAGATTCAGCCACAGTGGATTCAGAACATTAACACCGTTTGCATCGTGCTCGGCGGTCCGGTGCTCGCGTCGCTCTTCACCCGCATGCGCGGGCGTGGGTGGAGAATCGACATACCGAAGCAATTCGCGGCATCGCTCCTTTTGATGGCGCTCGCCTTTCTCATTCTCCCGCTCGGGATCAAGCTGGCGGGCGCAGACGGCAAGAGTGCATTCGCGTGGCTGTTCCTGAGCTACGTGCTGCAGAGTATCGGTGAGCTGCTCATCATGCCGATCGGATACGCGATGATCGGCAAGCTCGCGCCGAAGCAGTACCAAGGCGTGATGATGGGCAGCTGGATGCTCGTGACCGGTCTCGCGTCGCTCTTTGCCGGTGACTTTTCGGGAATGATCCCCGAGCCGACCGGCACTACGGCGATCGCCACCAACGCCGGGTACGCGAAGCTCTTCGCGGAGCTTGGCGCCGGCAGCCTCGCGGTCGGTATTGCGCTTGTCGTGCTGATTCCGTTCCTGCGCAAGCTGATCACCGACAAGGCGGAGACGCCTCCCGTCGAAGCCGCTACCGTCGTTCCCGTCGCTTAAAAACGCCGCGTTACCGACTCCGTTGTAGCCACGTCGCTGCGCGACGTTTTCGGGGGAGCGTGAGGTTTTACAGAAGGAATATAAAAGCGTTTGGCGACAAAGCTTCGGAAGTTTACGCGACGGCCTGATTCAGTTAAGATGGTCTCGTGACACGCGAAGAACTTCTCCAGCGAATCTGGATCGATCCGCAACGGTGCTTTGGTAAACCATGTATTCGCGGCCATCGCATTTGGGTATCGTTGATTCTGGATTTACTTGCGTCGGGCTCCACCGTTGCTGAAATCTTGAAAGACTACCCCGGGCTCACCGAAGCGGATGTCCAGGCCTGTATCGCGTACGGAGCTGAGATGACGCGCGAACGTTATGTCGATGTACCGCTGGAGCCTGCGGTGTGAAATTTAAGCTCGACGAAAATCTCGGCCGACGTGGCCGGGAGATTCTTGCTACGGCCGGACATGATGTTTCGACCGTTGCAGACCAGCGCATCGAAACCATCGCGGATTCGGAATTGATCGAGCGCTGCCCGGCTGAAAGCGATGCTTGATCACCCTCGATCTAGAATTTGCGAACCCGCCTACCTTTTTGCCGAGTCGTTACGCTGGAATTGCTGTGCTCCGCTTGCCGGACAAAGCATCCGCTGTGGATCTTTCAAACCTCGTGCGAACCCTGGCAGACGCCGTAGAAAAGGAAGAAATCGCAGGCAAACTCTGGATTGTCGAAATCGGTCGTGAGCGCGTTTATCAAGAAGAAATCTGATCAATCATGATGAAATTCTGGATAGTACCGATTTTGAACGCCGCCAATTCATCAGCGTTGCGCTTTCGCTGACGATCTCGCAGACTTCGAGAGCAACATGAATATTGAAACGCTCCATATCGGTATGAAAGTGCGCCATCCGCAATACGGCGTCGGCGTGGTGAGATCGCTGACCGAGCAAACCGCAGAGATCGCGTTTGACGACGCGCCGCGGACAATTGCGCCGGCCTCCAGCGATCTCCAACCGGCGGAAGCGACCGCTACTTTGAGCGAGCTAGAGATGCCGCTTGCGAATCTGATCCGCGATACTGCTCACGCTGTTGTCGAAGCGCTCGGACTGGAACAAAAGGATGTGCTCGTAGAAGGTCTGGCGACTCGATGGCAGCGCGGGACGCTGGTCATGCAGCCGGCAGACAGTTCGCTTCAGCCGAGAGAAGTCCCGCTTGAGACATTCTTCCACAAAATCGTCATGATTCGGAATAATCTGCGAGTTCTCGAGCAGAAAGTGAACGCGAGCGACAAACTGAGCGATGCGGACAAGTTCGACCTGCAACAGTATATCACGCGCTGTTACGGATCGCTCACCACGTTCAACATCCTGTTCAAAAACAAGGACGACCAGTTCCGAACCGGCGCCTAGGCAGCG
>DATEZD010000074.1:0-49461 GCA_035255865.1 Candidatus Udaeobacter sp. | reverse complement strand
TCTAAGAAAACCGCCGCTAAGAAGGCAGACCGAACCTACGTTGTGCAATCGGGCGACACGCTCTTCTCGATTTCGCGACGATTTTATAAATCGCCCAAGCATTGGAAGCAGATCCTCGAGGCGAACAGAAAAAATATCCACGACCCGAAAAAGCTTACGGTCGGTGAGACCCTGGTTATTCCGTAGTATCATGGCCGTTGTAGCCGGGATCGGTGATCCCGTGTATTTAGCGCCAACGGCGCTCTGTTATTTTAGCCTGGGGCATCGCCCCAGGAAATTTGGGTGTCCCCCTTCGAAATAAGCGCTGAAAGCGCGATTCTTCTGGCTTCCCGAAATCTTGGGGCGTTTCCCCAAACTTTAGGTTGAATACGCGCCTCTGGAGCTAAACACGTACTTGATCGCGGCAGAACGAACCATGGCGGGTAGCCGGCATCAACGATGCCGGCTACACTGATTAGTAAGTCGTTACAGGTTAAGCGAAGGCTAGTTTAGCGAGCCCGAGCCTTAGTTGTGCTTCGGAGATCAGTCGCCCGAGATCGGTCAATTTCTCTGAACCGGTTCGTTGTCCACGCTGACAGCACCGCCCATGGGCAGGGCGCGGTTCGCTCTCATATCCACTGCCCATGCCCTAAGCGTCAGCGTTCCTGTTGGGAGGTTCGCTGGATCAATTGATGCAGCAAAGCCGTTCGGGGGTAGGCGCTTGATGTCAAACTGTCCCTTCAATCTTTGTCGTTTATAGGTCGGTTGAAAGACGGTAAATGGGGTTAACCGACCATCTGAATTTGTATAGCCAACCACAACGCAGTCCGCTCGAGCGTTCCGGTACGGGAGCCACGCCTTCCCTGTGAGGAATAAACGGTGATCGCCATTAAACCAAGCCGACTCTAGCGTGCTTATCGAGGGATTTTCTTCGGCCGGACCCTCGAAAACCACGGCAGCAAGCGATTGCGGTATCAAGCGGGGTCGCAGGGCGTCATACTTCGTGAGAGCAACAGCCTCTTGCGCAACCGCGCTTGGAGGTACCAGCGCGAGACCAAGATCGGGGTTGTCTGGGATCGCCGGAATCCACTGTACTGCCAAAGCGAGATCTTTCCGGTCTTCGCGAATAACGCTCACACGGGCCAGTTCAGTACTTAACGAACTGAGCCAACCAGCGGTAAAAAGGCCTACTATCAACCCACTCGCAAATACTAGACGAGGTTCAATTCGATGCCTCGCGATAATCCAAACGTCGGACAAGCTCGCTGCCAGACCCGCTAATCCCACGTAAAAAAAGACAACTATGACCGCATATCTAGGCGCACTAGCCGAACCAAGTCCGAAATGCAGTCTTCCTGACGCGGTAATTGCACCGGACATTAGCGCGTAAATCGCGATCGCAAACCAGGGATAAAAAGATCGGTAACGTGATTGCCGTCGACCGACTCTAATCGCTGCAATGGCTAGCGCTGCGAAGATCCCCAGAAAGAAACAACCAAAGAACAGTGGATCAGCTCCGGCAACGGCAAACAGACTTCCGACCCACGATAGTAAAAATCGCAAGAGCGGGAGCGTGTCGGCAAAGGAAGTAGTAAACTGCGGATGCTGTACAGGATGAATGTAGTGATGAAAATAAAACGCAATTGAGGCAATGGCACAGAAGGCATAGAAAGCGTACCAGCGGGCCTGAATAGCGCTGAGATTTTGTTTTCCTACGAGCTTCTGCTCAGGCACGATCGGTGCTGCCAATGCCCATAGAAGCATGCCATTCGCGAACGAGTACGTAGCCACAAAAGCCAGGGCTGAATTGGCCAGTACCTTCCATCGGAGGCTGAGCTCTGACGAATTTATTACCAGTGCAACGAGTAGCACAACGCCTGGAATAAGAGGAAAAAGCATTGTCCCCCACAAAAAATTCTCGTAGTCGCGTGGACAAAAAAGTATAACATTGAGGAGCGCCCACGCCCAAAGCCTCCTACGCAAACTGAGCGCGGTCGTCCGCCGCAACAGTACAAGGAGCAGGATCGAGCCAAGACACGCCAGGACGAGCATGAGCACCATCGCGTGCTTCACATCCCATCGTCCAGTGACGACAGCCATCAACAGGTAGCACAGATTGGGAAACAGCGGTCGGCTTTCGTTGTGCTGCTGGAAAAGATCCGCAAACCGGAGGGTGCCTTCAAAATAGGAGACGATCTGTCTTCCTGGCGTCCACCACTCATCGTAATACGGAACAGACGTCCAATTTCCTCGTACTACCCATATAGCGAGAGCGACTGGGAAAACCGCGACGACTGTCGGGATTACACCTCCTTTGATTCTGCGGCTGCAAATAAGGCGGCTAGTGAACTGCCAATTTCGAATTGCCCAATCACAGTCGTGGTCAAACTTATTGGCTCGTACCCGACTGAGGCCAAGAAATTTCATGTCCGCTCACCGATCGTCATGACGTGTCCCAATAACAGCGCTAACAGATCACGTCTATTCAAGCTAACGATTATTTCGTCGTCTGCTTTGTTTCAGAAAACGATGCTATCTTTGTTTTCGCCATCCATACCTGATTATTTGGTCGTCACAGCTGAATCACAGACTGCAAAACGGAGTCGATGAATCGAGGTCCTCCCAAACGACAGCTCGCCTTTACCGTGCAGACACGTTTCTAAAACTTCACTACGAACGCAACCGCGCGGCCGAGATTGGCTACTTGATAGTCAAAAACGCTGTTAGATTGGTTTACTGCCAGCGGAGGTAGGCGAAAAGGTTGGTTCCGACGCCGCTCGTCCCCAGGAAATTTTGCACCCACGGAAAATCACACCGAGCAAAATCATCATCGAAAGTATTAGGAGTTCCATCATGGGCAGCGTAAAGCGCGGTAGAATTGCCGAGAAGAAACAATTCGACAGCACCATGGTCACGCCGAATATGAACAAGATAACCGCATACAGAACGACCCTGCCATGGTCCGTTTGGAACTTTCTGTTCATAAAGACCGCCATCAAGAGAAGGAGCAACCAGATAATGCTCCAAAGTCGAAATGAGATCGGGTTCCACCATCGGAAATAGAGCTGGTTGGCCGCGCTCACCAGTTGCAGTTGCGCACGCGGCTCGCGAAAGGTTTTCAATGGCACGCATTGCGGCATGTCGGCACGATGACTAAAAAAATAATCTGTAGTGGCGAAAAGATAGTGCACGAGGTCGCCCTCACGCAGTTGAGTTGCGTACTGGAATTCCTGTAAGGCGGCAGACCAGAGTGCCAGGCTTGGTGGACAAAGGAACGCATGAGCCATCTCGTTAAGAGAGCGATCAAACTTTTCATACTCAAGTTTTCCATCCGGGCCGGTGAAAGAGGCTCGCCATTCCCGGAGAAAGGCTGCTGGCTCCCAAGGCTCGTTCTGTCTGAATCGCTCCGCAAGCTTCACAAGCAGTCGCCGCGCCTCGGGCAGTTGGCACTTCGACGCGGCGGCCGCGAGGAATTGATCGCGTGAGCCGAGGGGCACCCGGTTGATAAAATTAAGCCGCCAAAGAAAGGTTTGGCCGACCTTTGACCGCCAATGAATATGCGCGTGCCAGCACAGGAAACGCGTGAAGCTGGTGGCTAAGATAAGCACGCTCAGTCCGATCACCACTGAGACGCACCACACACGGGCGGATCGGCCAAATGTGAAATTCGTTACGTGGCATGCAACCGCCTTGTGCAAGCATTGCACGAGCGCAATCAGAAAAATCGTGATCGGCAAAAGCGCAACGAGGACGCCGTTAATATGCCGCGTCAAGATGGCGGCGCATAGCGAGGCACCGAACAGGATCCAGTCTCGCAGCAGGAGATTGGGATACCGCAGGACAATTCGCAAACCAGTCGCGGCTAAGAGCACGGTGATAATCATGCTCAGCGTTTCCGAGCCGATGCAATGTGCAAACGCGTAAAACAGAGGGTGGCTTGCAAAGACGATCGCTAGAAGCAGGCGCGACCATAAATTGGGCGTGATGGTATTAATAAAAAAAAGCGCAGCCCACCATAGAGCGACGTGTTGGGCAAGGACGAGGGCGAACACGCCCGGATCGGTGAGCTGCGTATGCTTGATAAAGCGGCTGAGCGAAACCACCGGGCCTGCTCCGCCGGTCAGATAACCTAACCACAGAGGGACGCGGCTAAGGATGCAATACAGCGGAGCGTGCGACAAAATCGTGGATGCGCTTGGCGGAAAAACTGTTTGCACATATGCATCCGAATCGCGCCACAGCGGCGGCACAGCCGCTAGCAGCCAGAACGAAGGTGCAGCCAGAATCAACAGTGGAACGACGCTTGCAACCGTCTTGTTGAAGCTGCGAAATTCTGGCATATCAGCAGCCTGCGGGTCTTACCGCGCAAACCGTTGTTCCTAGAACTTCACTACGAACGCCACTGCGCCGCCAACATTGGCCACCTGATAATCGAAAACGCTTTGATTAGATTGGTTTAGTCCAAACGTGCTTACGGCGCTCGCCGTCAGGTATTTGTTTACGCGATAATTCGCGGTTAACGCCAGAATTTCGTTCACGTCATCCCGGCCTCCCTCCCAATACTGTCGCACCACGATACGACCGACAGCGTTGATGAAAAAAGAGCGCGTGAGAATCGCCGAGTAAGCCAGATAGACCTCGTACTCATTTCGGCGCGCTGAAATCGAGCTTATATTCGAAGGAACAGGCTGGTTGGATTCCTCGGCTGCGGCGCTGATGTTCACGGTGGCGCCTAAAGAAAGCTGCTGTGCGCGGTTCAAGCGAAATGGAACCTCCGCGTTCAAAATAAAGGCGTGGTTTTGAAAGAACGCTTCGAAGCTGTTTTTCTTCGTCAGACGATTGTAATCGTACTCGAGGCGCAAAAGTAGATTATGCCACTGCGGCACGAGGTATCTGAGGCCGGCTTCAACATCAAAACTTCCGAAATTAAATTCGTCGAACCGGTCGTAGTAAAACAACTGCTCGCGGACATCGATCAGGCCGTACAAGTTTTCTCTAATCCGCGGCTCGTAGAAAGCGGCAGCAGCCGGCGCCACCACAAAATCGCTCTGTTCATTGTTCTTGGTCAGCGCAACATTTGATGTCCAATAAAACGGCACGCCAGCCGAGATAGTAAAAGGCTGATACTCCTCCACCCTTTTGAGAATTTGTTGCTTGCCGAGATCGGCATCGCCAGGCGCGGCCGCCACTTGACCGCCTTCGGTTCCGCTGGGAGGCACACTCGGCGGAAAAGGCGACGGCGCCTGATCGCGCGCCAACTGCGCCTGGTTAGCACTCTGCGCGAAACCTTCGTTTGCGACGCTGAAACACAGCGCACACAAGATTGCGACGAACCCGATCCAACGAAGACTCGGGGACTTAATCCGCCTTTTGACGCGGTATGCGCTCAACGCCAACGGCGCCCCATCATATGAGCCTGGGGCATCGCCCCAGGGGAGTCGAATCCACCCCTCAACTAAGCGCTGAAAGCGCGGTTCAACCCTTGCGTGAGTCGCGCTTTCAGCGCTGGCTCTTGTGACTTCACACATCCCGGGGCGCTGCCCCGGGCTGGGGATCAATACCGCACCGTTGGCGCTACACATGAACCGCTTTTTAAAACGGCGTGTCCCGTGCGTCCAGCAAATTTGGTTAGAAGCGGCTTCATCAGCGTTGTAGCGGCGGTCTGCCTGCCGCGCCGAAGCGCTGCGAAGGCGGGTGACCGCCGGCGAAGCGGATTCCGCCTCGTGACGACGGCGCTCATAGAGCGCCGCTACAGCAGTCGGCAGACTTATGAAACCAGTTCTAGCCATCTTCGTTATCCAAGGGAAATTTTCAGCCAAGCGCTCGCGGTCACAAGCGCCTCGTGCCAACGCGCGTGCTCTCGCGCGTAGTGTCGCGCGTCTGCTGCATTAGTATTCGACGTGCTTCTCTTGGTAAAACATTGATATTCGTCCGACTGGAATTTCCCAAATCCTTCGTGCCCTTAGAAGCTGGAACCGTGACCTTCCCATCAGGACCGACCCCGGCGCCATCGAGCAGGGCAAGCAATTGCTCTGTGTTGCTGACGTTGAGTTGCGGCGGCCTGTTGACTTGCCGCGGCTCGCTGAAACGCGGCGGCCTTGGCATTGCTCCCCCATTGGTGTGGTGGCTGGGTGTAGCAGGACCAAACGGCGGCGCTTGGTCAAGCGGCAGAGGATCGTGCGCGCCGGCCCCGGCGAACGTGCCGGTCCTTGTGCCATTACCACCGAACCCGGTGTAATTGGCATTGTTAGTGTACACGTCAGCCATGTTTGGACCGCCGATGGTGACCACGACGTTGTCTAAAATGTTGATTGTATTTGCGGCAAGAATTTTTGTGAGCGCACTGCCGCCGAGCGTCACGTTAGAAAGGAAATTGAGCGTGCCGTTGCTGCCCGGCGCGTAAAGTTTCAATTCCGTATCAGCGGAAAGCATGCCACCATTGATATTCAGCACGCCGTTTGCGCCGAACACGCCCGCTTTGAGCACATCCGCGTGCGCGGTGGCATTGTTGAATGTAATCTGGCCGTTGCCGTCGATGTATGTGAGGAACGTCCCGCCGGCATTGTAACTGCCGGGGCCGTTGATATTGATCGCGGCAGACCCCGCTCCGTCACTTCCGTAGATTGCAACCGTGGCGTCAGTGGTCACGCTCGCGGTGCCCGAGACGTTCATGTTAATGGCAGCGCCAGCCTCAGTACTCGCGCCGATGCTGCCGCCCGTGTTATCGATCTCCGCAAATAAAGAATTCGCAGTAATATTTGCTGCGGCTACGTCGATCATCGCGCCCCCGCCGATACTGCCGCCGCTAGCGCCGATACTGCCGCCGCTAGAGTTAAATATCTCAGCAAAGAGAGAGCCGCCGGTCGAAATGTTCGCCGCGGTCACGTTGACCGTGGCATCTAAGCCGATCGACCCACCGCCGCTACCGTTGTTCTCGTTAAAGATCTGGAAGTCAGCGTCACTCAGAGTGCTGATCGTGCCAGATACGTTAGCGTTGATCAACGCGTTTCCGCCGATAGCCCCACCCGTGTTATCAATCTGAGCAATCAAAAAATTCGCAGTAATGCTGGCAGCGCTCACGTTGATTGTGGCGTCTCCGCCGATTGTCCCCGGGCCGCTCGCACCGTCGTTGAAATTCAAGACTTGGAGAAACGCATTGCCCTGCGCATTGACGTTGCCGGAAGCGGCTAAGTTGACGAAGGCGTTGCCTCCAATGCTGCCACCCCTGTTATCGATCTGCGCGACCAATGCGTTGGAGTTCTGGTCCGGGCCACCGGCAACGTTGCCTACACTCACGTCGACCGTAGCATCTCCGCCGATGAAACCACCGGGAGACCCGGCAACAAGGCTTTCATTAAGAATTTGAAAGTACGCGGCGCTTCCGCTGCTAACGTTGTTATCGGCATTGAAATTGACTGCGGCATTTGCGCCAATGCTTCCGCCACTACTGCTGCCGCTGCCGTTGTTCAAATTGGCGATGTCCACATCGAGGACTCCGCCAACTGAAAAATTAGCAGCCGTGACGTTTACCGTGGCATTGCCACCGATTGTGCCACCAGTCGTGCCAGTGAGCTGTAGCTGATTCTGGATTCCGAAGAACGCACCCTGTTGAGTGGTGAGGTCGCCCGTTAAGATAAATGCGATGGTCGCATCCGAGTCGATCGTTCCACCCGAGCCCGGGACTCCACCATTTTTGTTGTAAATTGAAACGTCAAAAGAACCCGCTGGAACGGTGAGACTGGCTGTGCTCAGCAGGAGAATGGCGCTTCCGTGAATCGTTCCGCCTATGGGAGTGCCAGCGTGTTGAGCATCCCCGCTGTCGTTCAAGATCTCCCAACTAGCGGCATCTTGATTGGTCGTATCGGCAGCTTGAACGGTGATGTCGTGTGTGACGTTGAAATTCAGAAGGGCGTTCCCGTCGATCGTGCCACCTCTATCGCTGGTGATCACAGCCAAATGCCCGCCAATTGAAGCGCTGTCGGAATGGAAAAGCAGCGTAGCGTCGCCGCCAATGAATGATCCGGCCGTGCCATTATCGTAGCGACTCGATATGCCAAGTGACAGACTTTCGTCGTTTCCAATAAAATCCGGCCCGTCATGCAGAGTCGTGAGAGCGCCGCCGATATTTACAGTAAGGTTGACGCCAGAACCGATGACACCGCCGCCGCGATTGTTGATCGCCATACTCATGGAATCTGCGGTGAGGTTTCCTCCCGTCGTAAGAGAAACATTTGCGCTACCACCGATGTGACCGGCCGGATTGGCACTCTCATCGTAGTTCTCAAGAAGGAGGCCAAGCTCCCCCGCCGTGGAGATGCTGCCGCCCGCGTTAAGCGCGAGGTTGGCATCGTTGGTTATCGTTCCAGCAGTGTTATTGATTGTGAACGTCGCATCGCCGACGCTCGTTGCGAAGTCACCACCGGTCGCGAGGGAAATGTTAACGGTCGCGCCGATGGCGCCACCGATGCTGTTATTGATGTTAGCCGACAAAGAATTCGCAGTGATGTTTGCTGCGCCGACGCTGACCGTTGCATCCGAGCCGATCCTCCCGCCACTACTGTTGTCAATTGTGAAGTTCGCGTCGCTTTCGCTAGTGAGATTACCCGAGAGGTCAAAATTGATATTTGCGCTATCACCGATGTTGCCGCCACCGCTGTTATTGATCGACGCGCTCAAGGCACCGGGCGTAGTATCGGTAGTGGCCAAGCTAGCCGCGGTGACGATGATCGCTGCATTCGAGCCTATGGTTCCCCCGCCATTGCCAATGAATTGCGAATCGTCGAGAGCGGCGATACCACCGACAACAACAAGGTTAATCGTAGCATTCCCGCCGATAGTGCCGCCGTTATCGCCGGCATTTCTGCCGTTATGGATCGAGGTGTCAAGCACACCTCCGATAGAAAGGCTGTTAGCATTTACATTGAGAACGGCATCTTGTCCGATCGTTCCCCCACTGCCACCAATGCCACCCGGGCCGCTCTGCGCGTAATTATTTCGGATTTCGAAACCCGCGTCAGTCTGAGTGGTGAGAGTGCCGGATAGGTTGAATGTGATGTTTGCGCTGGAATCGATTGTTCCACCGGGGCCAGTCACCCCACCGTTTTCGTTTTCAATTCTGACAAGCAACGAATTGGCGGTGAGGTTGTTCGCGCTGAGCTGGAGAGTGGCATTTCCATGGATCGTCCCACCTATGGGGCTCGGATCACCTGTATCGGGACCGCGGCTGTCGTTCAAGATTTGCCAGATCCCGTCGCCCTGAACGGTTACGCCCTGCGTGACGCTGAAGTTAAGAAGAGCGTTACCACCGATGGTGCCACCTATGTCGCCGATGTTCGCAACCAGATTCCCGCCGATGGAAGCGCTGCTCGCATGGAAGTCTAGAGTGGCGCCCGAGCCAATCGTTGATCCGAGCGTATTTACGTACCTATTGGCTATATCAAGCGTCAAGCTCTCGACGTTCCCAAGAAAATCCGTTCCATTGTGCAGAGTTGTGAGAGCGCCGCCGATATTTAGAATAAGGCTGGCGCTCGAATCGATCCTGCCACCATTGCGATTGTTGATAGCGATACTGGCGAAGTCAGCAGTGAGGTTTGCTCTTGTGATGAGAGAAACATTTGCGCTACCACCGATGTGACCGGCCGGATTGGCACTCTCATCGTAGTTCTCAAGAAGGAGGCTAAGCTCCCCCGCCGTGGAGATGCTGCCGCCCGCGTTAAGCGCGAGGTTGGCATTGTTGGTTATCGTTCCAGCAGTGTTATTGATTGTGAACGTCGCATCGGCGACGCTCGTTGCGAAGTCACCACCGGTCGCGAAGGAAATGTTAGCGCTCGCGCCGATGGTGCCGCCATTGCTGTTATCAATCTCAGCCAGCAAAGAATTCGCAGTAATGTTGGCCGCGGTTACGCCGATCGTGGCATCGGTGTCAATGGTTCCGGGGAAATTCTGGATTTCGATATCAGCATCCCCTCGAACCGCGAAATCGTTTGTAATGTCGATGTTGAGAGAGGCCGCGGAGATCCTACTACTAACACCGTTGGTAGTAACAAAGACACCCATATTCCCGCCGATGGAAGCGCTATTTGCGTTGAGGTTAAGAGCGACATTGCTGCCGATTGTGCCGCCGCCGCCGCCATCATCCCGGTTCGAGATTAAAAGAAATAAACTGTATCCCTGACCGTTTCCTGTCAGCGCATCATGCTGTGTGGTCAGAGCGCCGCCGATGTTGAAAGTGAGGTTGCCACCGGAATCGATCATTCCACCGTTGCGGTTGTTGATGAAGGCATCAATGGAATCGGCAGTGAGATCCCCGCCTGTGGTGACAGAAATATTGCCGCCTGTTCCGATGTGGCCGGCAGGATTGGCGCTACCATCGTAGTTCTCAACGAGCAGACTTAGTTGCCCATGAGTGGAAATGCTGCCGCCCACCGTGAGCGTGATATTGCCGCCGTTGTCGATCAGCCCATTTGTATTTTGAACGGCTAGTGAAAAATCGCTCCCGGTTGTCAGATCACCGCCGATGTTCACGCCAATGTTTCCACCTGTTCCGATGTGCGCACCGTCGTTTCTTACGCGCAGGAGAGAAAATTCGGTGGCCGACGTGTTGGTGTAATCGCCCGTGATATTGAGCGTGACATTAGCCCCGTTGGCGACTGTGGTGCCCGGCAAGACCAGTGTGTCTAGTCTCACCTTGCCATTGAGCAAGAGCGACCCGCCAATTTGCAGCGTCAGGTTGTTTCCGGCGGTCGCCTCGAATGCGCCAACGCTCATCGTGCCGGGATTGGTAAGCTGAATCGAGCCTTCCGCGGCAAGATAGAGAGCGCCGATATTGGAAATCGGGGAATTGAGAGTGAGGTTCGAGCCGGCACCGCGCGCGTACATTGCAAGCTCGTTGAGATTCTGGAACGAGACGTCCGAGGTGAGATTGATCGAACCGTTAACCGTCGCCAGTGCCAGCAGGTCAAGCCCGGTGAAAGTCAATGTACCGCCCGGCGGTCCGGAGGTAATTCCATTCACACCGATCAAGGCAAGTTTTGTCACGCCGCCGTTGCTTATGTCGATGGTCGGATTGCCGTTGAGCGATAGATTCTGGAACTTAAAGGCGACGATCGGTAAATGGTTGGGATCGGCAAAAAAATCAGTATCAAGATTTATCGCATTATCGAAAGCCGATGTTGATCCAAAAGCCCACAACGAAAAAGGTCCATCATCCATCGCCCCGCGATAGATTTTGCCGAAGTCAGTCACGCCATTGGTGGTGATCGAAGGATCGGTTGTGATAGTCGTGCCGCTCGTGATGAGGTACGGATTCGGCGCAGTGATCGTCGATGGTGTCCCAAACTTACTCGGCGTTGGTGCCGGAGTTATCGTCGGGCTTATTGTCGGACTTGGAGTCGGCGTTTCAGTTCGAACCTCAACAACAGCGGGATTTGAGTTGGCGCTCTGATCGGTCACGTCGATCGTGTCGATCATGCTCTGGGAGGGCAGCCGATTTGATGTCGCTATCAGAACTGACTCTCCAGCGATCTGCTGCTCCACTACCATCTGTATCAGCGGCAAGTTCGTCAGTGGCGCAAAATCCATGATCAGCGCCGACGTCGCCAGCACCAGTTTCACATCAAATTCTTCTGGATTACTGATGCGCCCGTCTTCGGCGGTCACCATTTCGCCGCCATGAACAGTCACAGCTTTTTCAGGGTGACCGAGCGGATAAATCGTGCCGGTTCCTTCGAGAACCATAAATTTCGTCGGCGGCCCAGTTGCCAGAAGCGCCGTCCCGCCCATAACGGAAACGGTGACAGATGTTGTGTTGGCCCTGACTGCAGGAGCGTTAGGCGGAACCTGGAGAAGAATCGTGCCGTGGGTCAACTCTGCCTGACGCGCTCCCGCAGTAAAACTGAAAATCGTGTTCGCGCCGAGCCGCGTGATGGTGAGGTCCTTAAAAGTCAATTCCGCGCGCGATTCCACTCCGGTGCGTACCGCCGAGCCCAGCGTGACTTGATCGTTCACCGCCGCCGGATGAGGCGCGGCATGCGCTTCCAACAAGCGCACGTCCTGAATTACCTGGGACACGCGTGCTTCTTTTAATGGGTCGGCGTTCGCCAATCGCGTTGGAGCAATTAAGATGAAGAGGACCCCGCAGACCGTTATCGGTTTGCTGCTAAAAGTTTTCGTCAAAAACTCTCTCATATTTATCTCCTACTGTGCTGCACTGGTCGCTTCCGGCGATGAATGTGGCGTTGCTGGTCCGGCAGTTGTCCTACCCGCCATATTGGTCTGGGCCTGGCCAAGAACCGACACGCGTGTTCCACCGCCGAAAATGACAAGGTTGGTGTCGATCAAAGTCTTTTTTGATTTCTCATGTTGCTGCTTCTGGTTTTCTGCCGCGATCAATTTCTCACTGCGCAGGGGCGGAAGATCGACAACGAGTCGGCTGGTCTTCACAAAACGCGCAATATCGAAGTCCACAGGATCGCTCACCGCTGCGTTTGGATTGCCCATTACCAGTTGGCCCGGGCCAACCAGAACCGAATCGCCAAAGTGGCCGGGCCGATACAATCGCGCTGTGCCTTCCAAAACCAGAAATTTACAAACGCCCGGATGGTATTCGATCATGGCGGTCGTCCCCGTGATCGCCGCCGTGGCACTGCCCGCATGGATCTTCGCGCCATTAGCGCTCTTCGGCGCCTGAACCAAGACTGCTCCTTCGCCCAAGTTCAAATCGTGCGTTCCATTTTTGAAACTGAAACTGGTGTTGGCCGCGAACCGGACAACCGTTTCATCTGGAAAAGTCAGCTCAGCGCCCGAGGAGACGCCGGTTCGGACAATCGTGTCTTCGTCAACGATGCCGTTAATCGACGCTGGGCGCGCGGTCATCCTCGGACGCAGCAATTGCACGTGATTGCTTATTCGCGTGATACGCGCTTCCTTGACTGAAATCGCATTCGCTGCGTTTAGAAACCGAGTCGCAAGGCACGCTGTGACGGCAACCAAGGCAAGAAGCTGAAGCTGTCGAACGGGGGGCATGTTGGTTGTAGCGCTAATTTCGGCGAGCTTTTTTGAGGCCTGGCTTTTGTGAGGTCAAGCATTTTTTATTAAACGCGCTAAAAAAGTATCCTGAAGCAAGGCGACAAATGAGGAACACAGGGCTGTGCCCTGTGCGGCCAGCGCGGCATTCTGTCCGCTGGTCCGGAGTCGCGGCGCGTTCCAAAGCCGCCGGGCACACAGACTACAAGTCTATGTTCCGCTAAACTCAAGCGCGCCGTCTTTTGCACTGACGCGGACAGTGTGGCCTTCGCAGACTTTGCCTTCGAGGATGTCGATGCTAAGTGGATCGAGAATTTCTCGTTGAATGGTGCGCCGCAGCGGGCGTGCACCCAAACCAGGATCGTACCCTTCTCGCGCGAGCAGTTCTTTCGCGGAATCTGAAAGCTTGAGAGTGATCTTTTGTTGCTCGAGACGTTTCGACAGCCGCTTGAGCTGAATTTCGACAATCTTTTTCAAGTCATCTTCAGTGAGCCGATCGAAAATGATGATCTCATCGACGCGATTGAGAAACTCCGGACGAAAATGCGCGCGCAAAGCATCTGTGACCAGTCGGCGCCGCGCTTCACGCGATTCTTCCTCGGTGATGTATTGCGAACCGATATTTGAAGTCATGATCACGACCGTGTTTTTGAAATCGACCGTTCTCCCCTGCCCGTCCGTGATGCGGCCATCATCGAGCACTTGCAGTAGCACGTTGAACACGTCCGGATGCCCTTTTTCGATTTCGTCAAACAGCACCACCGAATACGGCCTGCGCCGGACCGCTTCGGAAAGTTGACCGCCCTCTTCGTAGCCGACGTAGCCCGGCGGCGCACCGATCAAGCGTGCGACCGTGTGTTTCTCCATGTATTCGCTCATGTCGATGCGGATCATGGCGTTCTCGTCGTCGAACAAAAATTCTGCAAGCGCTCGGGCCAATTCCGTTTTGCCGACGCCAGTCGGTCCGAGAAAAATGAATGACCCAAGAGGGCGATTCGGGTCCTGGAGGCCCGCGCGGGCGCGGCGCACAGCGTTGGAAACGGCCTTGATCGCCTCGTCCTGTCCGACAACGCGCAAATGCAAATGCTCCTCCAATTTTACCAGCTTTTCCCGCTCACCTTCCTGCAATCGCGAGACCGGAATGTGCGTCCAGCTGGAAACAATTTCAGCGATGTCTTCCTCCGTTACCTCTTCACGGAGAAGCTTGGACCGATCCTTGGCCGCTTTGGCTGTGGCAGCGGCAAGTTTCTTTTCCAACTCGGGGATTCTCCCGTACTGAATCTCGCTGGCCTTGGCCAGTTCACCACGCCGCTGCGCGCGTTCGAGCTCAGTACGAAGTTGATCAAGCTCCTCCTTCCATTTTCGCTGCTCTTCGAGAACCGCTTTTTCCTTCTGCCACTCGGCTTTGAGCGCACCCGACTTTTCCTTTAGCTCTGCCAATTCTCTTTCAAGCTTCTTCAAGCGTTCCTTGCTTGAGGGATCTTTCTCTTTCTTGAGAGCCTGCCGTTCCATCTCATGCTGCATGATCTCGCGCTCGATCACATCGATCTCGGTCGGCATCGAATCGAGTTCGATCTTCAAACGCGACGCCGCTTCATCGACCAGATCGATCGCCTTATCGGGCAGAAAACGATCCGTGATGTACCGATTCGACAGCATCGCCGCAGCGACGAGTGCGCCGTCGGTAATGCGCACGCCGTGGTGCACTTCGTAGCGTTCCTTTAATCCGCGCAGGATTGCGATCGTGTCTTCCACGGTGGGTTCGTTCACCAGCACCGGCTGAAACCGCCGCTCGAGCGCAGCGTCTTTCTCAATGTATTTGCGATATTCATTGATCGTAGTTGCGCCGATCGTACGCAACTCGCCGCGAGCAAGCATCGGCTTGAGCATGTTCGAAGCGTCCACGGAACCTTCTGCTGCGCCTGCGCCAACGATTGTGTGCAATTCGTCGATGAACAGGATGATTTGCCCCTGCGCATCGGTGACTTCTTTCAAGAAAGCTTTGAGTCGATCTTCAAATTCGCCGCGGAACTTTGCGCCTGCGACCATCGCGCCAATATCCAAGGCGATGATTCGCTTTTGCTTTAATGAGTCCGGGACGTCGCCGCTGATGATTCGCCGCGCCAGTCCTTCCACGATTGCTGTTTTACCGACACCCGGATCGCCGATGAGCACTGGATTGTTCTTCGTCCGGCGTGACAACACCTGCATAATTCGCCGGATTTCGTTGTCGCGTCCGATTACCGGATCGATCTTGCCGCGTCGCGCCAACTCGGTCAGGTCGCGGCCATATTTCTCCAGCGTCTGATACTTACCCTCAGGATTTTGATCGGTCACCCGCTGGGAGCCCCGCACCTGCTGTAGCCCTTGCATGAGCTTTTGGCGCGTGACGCCGATATCCTTCAGTAATTTTGCCGCGGGAATCCCGCTTTGCAGGACGCCGCTCAAGGCGAGGAGATAATGCTCGGCGCTGGTGAACTCATCCTTCAGTTTCGACATCTCTTTCTCCGCAGTGTCCAACACGGTGCGGAGCTCGTTCGACAGGCGCAGGTCGGCGGCGGCACCGTGGATTTTGGGGCGGCGCTCCAGCTCTGAGCGCAACTGTGCACGCAGCTGATCTACATTTGCTCCAATCTTCTCAAGGAGCGGCCGCGTTATGCCCTCGGCCTGATCCAGAAGAGCGGACAGAAAATGCTCGTTTGTGATTTCCGGATGATTGGCTTGCGAAGCCAGATCCTGCGCGCCGTGCAGCGCTTCCTGCATCTTCTGGGTGTATTTGTCGATGCGCATCCTTCAACATATGAGCGCGAACCGCAGAGGCAATTGGCCTGATCGTCATTCCGATCCCGCAGTCGCGGGAGAGGAACCTCACAATCGGAGCTTGGATCACGCAAGTCCCCATGTGTGCCGAAACATCCTTTGAGAGGTCCTTCGCTCCGCTCAGGATGACCGCTACGAACGTGCAGCGTGCTCATCCATTGCGGCCGCGCTTCATCCCGTCTATGAGTGTTTGCCATGAGCGCGGAGGTAAAATTGGGCACTCGGCACGCATTGCGCGTTCTGCGACCGGGTCCGTTTCGCCGTTATATCATCGGCAGCGCGATTTCCGACACGGGGACGTGGATGCAGGTGATGGCGCAAGGTTACGTGATGAGCACGCTTACGAACAAAGCGCTCCTGCTTGGAATGGCCAATCTCGCTGCCGGCCTGCCGATGCTCCTTTTAACGATGGTCGGCGGTTCGGCAGCCGACCGTTTCGACAAGCGAAAAATTCTTCTCACAACTCAGTACGTCCAGATCGCACTCGCAATTTCCATCGGGTTCTTGATCATGAGCGGCAAAATCCAGATCTGGCACATCCTGGCGTTTGCGGCCGTCCTCGGTATTTCGAACTCATTTGAAATGCCAACGCTCAACGCGCTCGTGCCCGAACTAGTGACGCGCGATGAAATTCAAAGCGCAATTGCCATCGACCGTGCGGTGTTTCACGGTTCGCGTGTCGTGGGTCCGTCGCTCGCCGGAATTTTCATCAGTGCGTGGAGCACAGCGTCTGCATTTTTTGGAAACGCAGTTTCGTTCATCGCGCTGATCATTGCGCTTCTTTCGCTGCCAGCGCGCCGGCTTGGCACGGCCGAAGAAGAGGAAAAACGGACGAGTGGAATCAAGGATGGTTTTCTTTACGTGGCAAAAGACAAACCGAGTCTCGCGATGATCGGTCTGATCGCCGCCACTACGGTTTTCATTTTCCCAATTATCACCGTGATGATGCCATTGTATGTGCGCCTGGTGCTCGGGCTCGGCGCGAATCGGCTCGGATTTTTGATGGGCGCTTCGGCAGTCGGCTCAGTGATCGGCGCGATTTTCCTGATCAGCATTCCTCGCGAGAAACGTGTGCCGTTCATGATGGTGAACGTCTGCATCGTGACGTGCGCCATTTTTGGCTTGTCCCGCGCGCCAACTTTCTATGTCGCGACTGGGCTGCTCATTTTTAATTCGCTGGGGTTAGCGATGAACTTCGGGCTCGCGAATACGATTGTGCAGGAACGAGCGCCTGATTATCTGCGCGGGCGCGTATCGGCTGTATTCATGTTGAGCTTTGTTGGCCTCATGCCAGTCGCAGGGTTGGGAATTACTGGTTTATCGGATCTCATCGGAATGCGCACAGCACTGGCAATCGCGGCCGGTTGCTACGCTGTGATCGCGTTGATTGTGCTCGGACGCGTGCGCCGGCAGTGCGCTCAGCCTGCCGTCGCAGAAACGCCCAGTGCCGAAACGCCCGCGCCGCCGATCGCCGCTGCTGTTTAGCGTGATCGCGTTTTCTACTTGCTGGAACTCCGGCCGCCATACCTCCGGAGACACGATGCTGCGCGAAATCAAAAGCGAACTCGGATTTGATTTGATCGAGCTGGGCCATGGGATTCGCCTGTCGCTGATGCCTGGAATCCAAAACGTATTTGACGCGGGAGAAGTGCGGTTCAGCAGTTTGCATAACTTTTGTCCGTTGCCCGTCGAAGTGATGATGGCTTCGCCGGACTGCTACCAGTTTTCCGCCGTTTCTTCCGAGGAACGTGAGCGCGCCGTGAAGCAGACGCTTCAGACAATCGATTTCGCGGTGCGACTAAACGCGCCGTTTGTCGTGCTGCATTTGGGGCAAGTAAACATGCTACCGATCACTGACCGGTTGATCAACATGGCTAAAACCGGAGCATACTTGTCTCGCAAATATGTGAGATTGAAGATAGAGGCAGTGCAAAAGCGCGAAAAGATCGCGCCTGCTTATTTGCGGCGCGTGAAAGATTGCCTGCGGCGTATCATTGACCACGCCGCTTCAAAAAATGTCCGGCTGGCTTTGGAAGGCCGGCGCGGTTACGAGGAAATTCCAACCGAGCGCGAATTGCCGGCGCTCCTGGACGAACTGAATTCACCGCAGCTTGGGTACTGGCATGATTTCGGGCACTCGCAAATCAAAGAAAATCTGGGGTTCATTGATCACGCCGAATGGCTGCGCTCGATTGGTCCGCGTGCATTTGGCTGCCATGTGCAGGACTGCGTTTGGCCTGCGAAAGATCACGAAACGCCGTTTACCGGCGATGTGACATTTGAGAAACTTGTTCCGCTCCTTCCCATAAATTGTTTATTTGTCTGGGAAATGAGTCCGAATAAACCCGCCGATGCGATTCGCCAATCGGTCCAAGTTTGGAAGGAACGCTTTGGCGAATGAACGTAAGACTGCCAAGTTGTCAGTCAGAACCCCCGCTGCGGCTGAACACGGTCCGCGCGTATGGAACGCCTCTCCCTCAGCAGGGAGAGGGGGCAGGTGAGGGTTTGTTCGAGGCCACTGGCATGGACAGCAAAACTCCTCACCTTCATCCTCTCTTCTTCTCCGAGGGGAGAGGCGAGAAAGGTCGGGTTGGGTCTGGCGCGAAGCTTGGCGGTCACAACGTCGATGGAGGTGACTTCGCTCTTGTAAAACCGGCAATTAACAAATGCTGGCGGCAATGAAAAAAATCCTGATTACACTTTTCCAGCTTAGCGTCACGATCGGGGTGCTTTATTGGGTGTATCACGATCCCAACAGGCGCGCGCAAATGGCTGAGGCGATCCGGAACGCCGACTATCGTTGGGTTGGCATGGGCATTTTGACATATGTAATAGTGGAGGTCGCCGCTGCCTTTCGCTGGCACGTTTTGCTGAAGGTCCAAAAGATTCATCTCACCTTGCCACGTCTCACAGGCTTGTTTTTTATCGGGATGTTTTACAACCAGTTTCTCCCCGGCGGCACCGGCGGCGACATCATAAAAAGTTATTACCTGCTTAAGGAAACCCCCGACAAGAAAGCGGGCGCTCTGCTGGCGGTGGTGTTCGACCGCTTTATCGGGCTTGTCGCTTTGGTCGCCATTACCGCCACGCTCATCGGCTTGCGTTATGATTTCCTTTCGCAGAAACCCGAGACGCGAAGCTTGCTTTGGCTCTTGCTATTCCTTCTTGGTACATCGGTTGCCTTTTTACTTGCAACCTTCGTCATTAGTGGATTCAAACTGTTGCATTCGTTACCCGCTCGGTTCCCAGGCCGCGACAGATTAATCGAGATCTCGGCCGCGTATCATCTCTACGCGCATCACTGGCGGGCGACACTGGTCGCGTTTGGCGCATCGGTGGTGGCACACCTTGCTACCTTCGCAACTTTTCTGTGTGCGGCCTATGCATTAGGCGCGCCTGTGCCCCTGGTGAATTTCTTTGCCGTGATGCCGGTCGAACGCACGATCTCGGCGTTACCGATCAGTTTTGCAGGGATCGGGCTGCGGGAAAAAGTGTTGCAGATCATGCTCAGCGGTCTCTGTGGCGTGCCGGAAGCAAAAGCGATTCTGATCGGGTCGCTGAGTTTTCTCATTATTCTGGTTTGCTGTCTTCCAGGGGCTGTCGTTTATCTCTTTTACCGGCCCAGTGGCCTGGCCGGCCGCGTGAAATTGCGCGAGATGGAACAGGAAGTGGTTACCCTGGAACACGAGATTGGCGAAGCGGAGTAGGCCGGGAAAATTGAAGGTTGCGAGCAGCGAGAGCAAACGCCCAACGTTCAACGCCCAACCCTCAAATATCTGAATTGAACGTTCGGCGTTGAGCGTTGAGCGTTGGGCGTTGAAAGCCTGTCGATGAAGCGGACACATCAGCGCCCATTTGTCGTCGCCACTTTCGCCATGACTGTGGATGGCAAAGTGACCACGAAAAACTTCGCGCCGGTTGATTTCACGTCGCGCGAAGACAAGCTGCATTTATTTCGCCAGCGCGCTCTGGCCGATGCGGTTTTGCTCGGGCACACCAGTTTGAAACGCGACAACGTCCGGCTCGGCATTCCGGAGGACTTCCGGCAAGCCAGAATCAAGCGAAGGCAAACCCCTGCCCCATTGCGCGTGATCGTCTCAAACAAAGGCAGGATTGACAGTCGATTGAAGATTTTCCAATCCACCATTTCGCCGATCCTTATTTTTTCCACGACGCAAATGCCAAAGAAGACTCAAGCCGCTCTCAAAGGGAAAGCCACGCTATATCTCACTAAATCTGACGAGATAGATCTTGGCGCCATGCTGGAAACTCTGCGAAGTAAATATAACGTGCGCAGGCTCGCATGCGAAGGCGGACCAACGCTCTTTCGCGCTTTGCTGAAACGGGACTTAATCGATCAGCTCAGTCTCACGATTGCGCCCTACATGTTCGGCGGAGCCAAAGCGCCGACGTTGACAGGTCTGAGCAAGGAATTCTTGCCTGCCAGCGTCCATTGTTCTTTGATCAATATGCGCACGATCGGCGACGAATGTTTTCTCACCTATCGAATCAAGCACCAGCGACGGCGGAGCTAGCCGAATCAACGCGCGCCCGATTCGGCAGGCGATCCAAGAGGCGAAGCAGAAACGACGCGGCCGCTGATCCATTAGTTGCGCACAGCACTCGCAAAACGCTCCAGATATATCCGCCGCTGATCTTCGATGCCGAGTTTCTGCGGACTGAGATCGAACTCTACCTTTTCGATCGTGCCCTTAAAGTACTTCGGCAGGACTTTGGCGTACCCAAGTTTGGGGACGACTGGGAGACCGTTATCGGTACCGATGTCCATGCCGGCGTAAGCGGTAAACCGAAGCGGCACGGTATGCTCGATCTTGCCTTCGGCTTCCTGTTTCCCGTCGATGAAGAGCCGGCTTGTGCCGCTGGTGGCAAACTCGCCGGGTTTATCGGCGGTGAACTCATAGCGGACGTTGACTTTGCCTTTCGGCAGCTCATCACGCGAGGTGACGGTGTCCAGTTTCAAACCAAGGAAACTATAGGTGTGCTTCAGTCGGCCTTCTTCGACATAAAGCGAGAAACCGCCAAGGAAACTGCCTTCCGCCACGATGACGCCCGCTATTCCGGGACGCGCCATGAGGCCTGATCGACCCGGGTTATTCAAATCTGAGCTGATGCTGTACGAACGATTGTAAATCGGTGGAATCATGCCCGGTGAGATGTTTTCGGTTCCGTTGTAATACGTGAATTTCGTCTGGTCCGTTGAATGTTTGGGAAAGCCCCACAGAAAGGCAATCTCGCCGAATAACGGTGTCACCTGGTATTTCTCAGCCTCGGCCCAAAACAGCGCAGTGAGTTCGCGTACTTTGTCGGGATACTTGGCCGAAACATCGTTGGCCTGCGAGAAATCCTCGTCGAGATTATACAACTCGCACTTGTCGTCGTCCGGGTTCCATTTGTCTGGCGCAAATCGCGCGAGCGTTGGAGGATCCAACTTCCACGGAATTCGGTCCGGGCGCCAGCATGCAATCCAGCCGTCCTTGTACATGGCGCGGTTTCCCAAAATCTCGAAATACTGTTGGGTGTGTCGCGAGGGCGCATTCGCATCATCGAACGTGGACAGAAAACTCACGCCATGCATCGGCATCTGTGCGACGCCGTTAACTTCCTTTGGCTCCGGCAGGTCGGCAGCTTCCATGATGGTGGGTGCGATGTCGGTGCAGTGAGTGAATTGGCTGCGCATGCCGCCTTTGTCCTTGATGCGTTTGGGCCAGCTAATGACCATGGGGTTGCGAATGCCCCCGAGATGCGACGCCACCTGTTTTCCCCATTTAAACGGCGTGTTCCCTGCCCATGCCCACGCTGCTGCATAGTGCGGATCCATATCGGGGCCGCCCAATTTTTCGAGGCCGCCATAAGCTTTGATCGCTTTTAATTGCTGCTCAGCGGTGAGCGGGATGCCGTTCAAGGTTATGATTTCGTTGAACGTCCCGTTCTCCGTTCCTTCCATGCTCGCACCGTTGTCACCGAAGATGTAAATAATCAGGGTATTTTGGCCTAAGCCCATGTCCTCGATTGCTTGCACGACGCGTCCGACAGCGTGGTCTGTGTTTTCCTGGTAACCGGCATAGACCTCCATCTGACGCGCATACACGTTCTTTACGTCCGGTGGTACGCTGTCCCACGCGGGAAACGCCGGATCACGAGGCGTCAGTTTGGCGTTGGCCGGTATCACGCCGAGCTGTTTCTGTCGTGCGAACGTCTCCTCGCGCAACTTGTCCCAGCCCTGATCGAATTTGCCCTTGTATTTGTCGCTCCATTCCTTTGGCACCTGGTGTGGCGCATGAGTCGCACCCGTCGAGAAATAGAGAAAGAAAGGTTTGTCCGGCGCCTGCGCTTTCTGGTCACGAATCCACGTAATCGAGTGTTCGGCCATGGCGTCATTGAGATAAAAATTCTTCTCCTTCGGCACGCCGATGATGTTGTTGTTCTCGGCAAGGAGCGGATCGAACTGGCTGTTTTCTCCTCCGAGGAATCCCCAGAAATAGTCGAAGCCCAGCGCATTCGGCCAGCGATCAAAAGGACCCGCAGGCCCCTGCTGCGCGTCGGGTGTAAGATGCCACTTGCCGATCGCAGCAGTGTTGTAGCCGTTGGCCTGAAGAATTTGCGCGATGGAAGCAGCGCTCGTCGGCCAGTTCGTACTGTAGCCTGGCCAACCACCAATCAATTCGGAGATCGAACCGAATCCTACCGCATGATGGTTTCTGCCTGAAAGCAAGGCCGCGCGCGTAGGAGAACAAAGCGCCGTTACGTGAAATCGATTGTAACGAAGTCCCTCCGCCGCAAGTTTGTCGAACGTGGGCGTTGCGACGGGACCGCCGAACGTGGACGGATTACCAAAGCCGGCATCGTCAATCAACACGAGAAGAATATTCGGCGCATCCGGAGGGGCTTTCACTGGATTAGTAAAGGCCGCTCCGGATCCCTTCAGCGTACGTTTCGCGACGCCTTCAAATGGCTGGGCGGGACGCGGCAGTACACTTCTATCCCACTCTGCATGCGCGACCGATCCAGATATCTGTGTTGCGACTGCAAGTGCAGTTACGATTACCAGCTTTGGCATGACAAGTTCGCGTCACGCTGTGTATCCCCATGCCACCAGGATGGTCAAGAAGGGATTACCTCGTCGTGCGAATCGGCTTTGAGTTGTCAGCCCGTATGGCCGATTCATTGCAGCCTAAGAGGCCCGAGCAATAATCGAGATCTGCGAGCAGTTGGCCAGATCAACAATCGCATCGCGCTCGAGAAGCAAAGTTTTTCTCGCTTCGACAGCGATCACGCGCAGTCGTGCTTCACCAGCGATGCGAATTGTTTCGACGCCGATCACCGGGACGTCGAACCGCATGTCTTGATTCGGCTTAGCGACCTTGATCATGATTGCGCCTTCGCGCGCGAGTGCGCCGCCACGCTTTATCGCCTCGTTGGTTCCTTCGAACGCTTCTACAGCAACAACAGTTCCATTTTTCACGATGACAGTCTGACCAATGTCGAGCCGCGCGATTTCCTTCGCGGTCTTCCAGCCAAGATCGACATCCTCCTCTTCCTGGCGGGATAACTTCGCTCCTGCAACCAAGCCTGAGAGCGCGAGCGAATCTTCGAGAAACGTTGTCGCCGGCAAAAGCTCGACATCGATTTTTGCGAGTTCATCCGCGATGGCTGCGAAGATGGATTCTGCATTGCGCTCTTTTAGTTTTCCCAGCAAAAGCAACGCCTTCCAATCCGGATGCAAATCAAAGAGATTTTTCGGCGCGATTTGTCCGGCCATGATTGCGTGATGGATGTCGTGCGCGCGAAAAAATTTCAGGAGCCGATTCAGTTGGCCGACGCGCATCCAGTCGATCAGATCCACACGTTGCTCCAGCGCTGGATCGGTCTCACCCGTGAATGCGACAGCAATTATCTTTTTAACGCCAGCTTTCCGCGCTGAATCGGCGAGCAATCGGGGATAAACGCCGTTGCCGGCGATGATTCCGAGAGCGTCTAGGGATGCTTGTGCCAAGCTTTTAGTTTAGCATATGCAGGCGGTCGCCGCGGCGACCACCTCTACAATTGCTACCCGCGGCGGCGGCGTTTGACGTGTAACTGAGCAAGCGCTTTTTGCAGGGACGCTTGAATGGCTGCTACCTGTTCGGGGGTCTGATCTTCTTTCATCGCCGCCGTGGCGCGCTCGACCGCTGCCTCGGCGGCCGCGATGTCGATCTTCTCGGATTCGAGCGCCATGTCGGTCAAAACCGAAACCGAGTCGCCTTTGATCTCTACAAAACCCTCGCCGATGGCCATCGCGGTTTCGCGTCCACTCTTAATGACGCGGAGTTCGCCCGGCTTCAATGTAGTAAGCAGCGGGACATGCCTGGGATAAACACCGAGCTCGCCCTCGGAGCCCGGCAACGTGACCATGTCCACGTCTTCGGAATAAATTTTTTCCTCGGGCGTTACAATCTCGAGCTTTAGCGTTGCCATAGATATCGATTCAGCGAGTTAGTGATTTAGCGATGCTTTAACCCTTCAACTCTCTTTGATCATGTCGATGTTGCCCTTCATGTAGAAATTTTGCTCGGGCACATCGTCATGCTTGCCGTCCAGAATTTCCTTAAAGCCGCGCACGGTCTCAGCAATTGGCACGTACTGTCCTTTGTAACCGGTAAAGACTTCAGCCACATGAAATGGCTGGCTAAGGAACCGTTGAATCTTGCGTGCGCGATGAACAGTGACCTTGTCCTCCGGGCTCAGTTCATCCATTCCGAGAATCGCGATGATGTCCTGAAGATCTTTGTAACGTTGCAGCACTCGCTGCACACCTCGAGCGACGTTGTAATGTTCTTCCCCTACGATTTCCGGAGCGAGCGATTTTGATGTCGATGCCAGTGGATCAACCGCGGGATAAATACCGAGCTCGGCGATCGAGCGCTCAAGCACAATAGTTGAATCAAGATGCGCAAATGTGTTCGCTGGCGCGGGGTCAGTCAGATCGTCCGCTGGAACATAAACCGCCTGGAAGGAAGTAATCGATCCTTTGTTCGTAGACGTGATTCTCTCCTGTAAGTCGCCCATCTCCGCGGCGAGCGTCGGCTGATAACCAACCGCGCTCGGCGTTCGGCCTAACAACGCTGACACTTCCGAGCCCGCTTGCGAGAATCGAAAGATATTGTCGATGAACAGAAGCACGTCTTGGTTGCGCTCATCGCGAAAATATTCCGTCATTGCAAGCGCGGAGAGTCCTACGCGTAACCGCGCGCCCGGCGGTTCGTTCATTTGACCGAAAACCATCCCCACTTTGGACTTTGACAAATCCTTTTGATCTATCACGCCGGCTTCGCTCATTTCCTTGTAAAGATCGTTGCCTTCCCGGCTCCGTTCGCCTACTCCCGCAAACATCGACACCCCGCCGTGTTTCATCGCGATGTTGTTGATTAGCTCCTGGATGACAACTGTTTTGCCGACACCGGCGCCGCCAAAAGCGCCAACCTTACCGCCTCTCGAGAACGGACAAACCAGATCGATTACCTTAATACCGGTTTCAAGGATCTGTGCTCTTGTGTCCTGCTCGGTCAGTGTCGGCGCAGGACGATGGATCGGGTAACGCTTTTCAAATTTCACAGGGCCGCGATTATCAATCGGATCGCCGGTCACATTGAAAAGCCGGCCAAGCACCGCCTCGCCTACGGGCACGGTGATTGGACCGCCAGTATCCGTTACGCTCATTCCGCGCTTCAATCCTTCCGTAGAAGACATCGCGATGGAGCGCACCCAGTTGTCGCCAAGGTGCAGTTGCACTTCGAGCGTCAACTTCGTTGGGTTGCCGTTCACTTCATACTCAATTTCGAGGGCGTTGTAGATTTTCGGCAGCGTCTTTTCGTCCGGAAATTCCACGTCCACTACGGGACCGATTACTTGAACTATGTTTCCTTTATTCATAAATCTTGACTACCCACCGAGTGCCATTTGCGCCGTGGCGATCTCGAGCAACTCGGTAGTGATGCCCGCTTGACGCATCTTATTGTATTCCAATGTAAGATCCTTGATAAATTGATTCGCGTTATCCGTGGCGTTCTTCATCGCGACCATTCGCGCACTATGCTCGGACGCGCGCGCGTCGAGGATCATCTGGAAAACTTGGAAGGAGATATAGTAAGGCAGCATTGAGTCGAGGACGACCTCGGCGTTGGGCTCGAATATGTAGCCCAGCATCGGATCGACAACTTGACCTTCAGCTTGGGCGGCGTCGCTCTTCGGCAAATCAAAACTACTGATCGGCAGCAGTGTTTGTACTACCGTACGTTGGTTGATTGTGTTGATAAAATGTGTGTAGAGAACGGAGACTTTGTCCACCTCGCGCCTCAGGAATTTTTCCATGCAAAACCTCGAGATCGGCTTCGCTTCAAGGAAAGTCGGTGAGTCCTTCAATTCAAAATCAGCCAATAATTCGCGCTTTGTTCGCGCGATGAATTGTCGCGCTTTCTTTCCTGTAACCAGGAACGCGGTTTTAGACGAATCAAAGTTGGCGGCCTCCCGAAACAGATTCGTGTTCAACGCTCCGCAGAGTCCCTTGTCCGTGCTGATAATTAGGACCAACTCTTTTTGGACTGGGCGGATTGCGAGAAGCGGATGCAATCTCGGATCTGTCCGTTTTTGCAACGAGACGAGAACCTTATTCATCAAAGCAGCGTAAGGTCGTCCCGCAAGTGCATGCTGCTGCGCTTTGCGCATCTTGGAAGCAGCCACCATTTGCATCGCTTTGGTGATCTGCGCGGTGTTGCGAATCGATTTGATCCGACGCCGTATGTCCTGCGTGTTCGCCATTACAAACTACAGATTACAAACTGCGGATAGCGAAGCCGCGGCATCATCGCCAGGTCGCTTTGAATTCATCGAGCGCCGCTTTTAATTGCGACTCGATGTCCTTGTCGAGCTCCTTTTTCTCTCGAATCGCTCCAAGCAATCCTTCTTTCCGCGTTTCCAGCCAATCTTGGAGCTTAAATTGGTACTCCTTGACGCGGTCGACTGGAACAGGATCGAGATACCCATTTTGCATTGCCCACATGACGGCGACCTGTTGTTCGACTGGGATAGGATTGTACATTTTTTGCTTGAAAAGCTCGACAATTCGCTGGCCGCGATCGAGTCGTGCTCTCGTGGCCGCGTCCAGATCGGAACCAAATTGCGCAAAGGCAGCCAGCTCGCGATATTGCGCCAGATCGAGCTTCACTTTGCCGGCAACCTGCTTGATTGCCTTGATCTGCGCTGCAGAACCCACCCGGCTTACGGACAACCCGACCGAAATTGCCGGTCGCACACCTTGATAAAACAAATCAGTCTCAAGATAGATTTGCCCATCCGTAATCGAGATCACGTTCGTCGGTATATAGGCCGAGACGTCGCCGGCTTGAGTTTCGATGATCGGTAACGCTGTTAACGAGCCGCCGCCGAATTCATCGCTCATGCGTGCGGCGCGTTCCAGCAAGCGAGAGTGCAAATAAAATACATCACCCGGATAAGCCTCACGACCAGACGGCCGCTTTAGCACTAGCGAAACCTGCCGATAAGCCACTGCGTGCTTCGATAAATCATCGTAGATGATGAGCGCATCCATTCCATTATCCATGAACCATTCGCCCATCGCAGCGCCGGCGAATGGCGCCAGATACTGGTTAGTCGCCGTGTCGGACGCGGGCGCAGAGACGATCGTCGTGTAGGGCATCGCGCCCTCTCTCTCGAGAACATCGAGCACTCGCGCCACGTTGGAATTTTTCTGGCCAACTGCGACGTAAATGCAGTAGAGCGGCCGATATTTGTCATTCTTCGCGTCTTCTGCAGCTTTGTTCAAACGCGCCTGGCTAATAATAGTGTCAATCGTGATCGCGGTTTTGCCCGTTGCGCGGTCGCCAATAATCAGCTCGCGCTGGCCGCGACCAATCGGAATCATCGCGTCAATGGCCGTAATGCCGGTCTGCACCGGTTGATTCACGCTGCGCCGCTTGATCACACCAGGTGCAATTTTCTCCAAAGGATAAAATGTTTCGGTTTTAATCGCTCCCTTGTCATCGAGTGGCTGACCGAGTGTGTTCACCACGCGCCCCAGGAGCGCTTTGCCCACGGGAACGGACAGGAGTCGGCCAGTCGTTTTAGCTTCGTCGCCTTCGGAAACCTTCGTCGTTTCCCCCATCAGAATTGCGCCAACCTCAGTTTCTTCAAGATTTAGCGCGAGACCGAATACGCCATTGGGAAATTCGATCATCTCGTTGAGCATCACGTCGCTTAGCCCCTCAATGCGCGCGACGCCATCGCCTGTTTCCCGAACAACGCCGACGTTGCTTTTGGTGGTCGATGTTTTCAGCCCTTCAATTTTTGTTTCGATCTCTTCGAGTATGCTGCTCATGATTTGGATTGCTTAGAGTTGTTGCTGAAGGCGTTCGAGCCGGCCGCGCACGGTTCCGTCCCAGACATCGCTCCCCACACGAATCCGCATTCCGCCAAGAAGTTCAGGGTTAACTACAAACTCAGTCGTCAGATCGCTCCCGTATTTTTTTCCCAGATTGGTTACAAGCTCCGAACTCGTCACGGGATCCACTTCGCTTGCCGTCTCGATTCGGGCTCGACGCTTTTCCACTTCGAGTCGAAGCAGACGTCTGTAATTTTTGAGGACATCGATGTAATGATGCGGTTTTTTCTCTATAAGTGAATCGACCAACGATTTGATTCTTCCCGGATCGAGTTGGCCATCAGTGAAACTCGCTCGAAGCATTTCACGCGACAGCCGGCGAATTTCCTTGTTGATCTTCATCAGGTCAGTTGACGCGCTGCTTCTTGCTGGAGGCGTTGTTGATCTTCCGGCGTTAACACCTTCCCGGCGACTTTTGCGGTGGTATCAACCACCAGACGTCCAAGCTCATGCTTCAACGATTCCATTGTGCGCTCGTGCTCGAGCGCAGCCGCTTCGCGCGCCTTGGTAATGATCTGCTCTGCAGCCGCAATCGCCTCCTGCTGCTTGCGCTCGGATAAATGCGCAGCGCTCTCGCGCGCTTCGTTAATCATTTTTTGCGCGTCTGCGTTCGCCTTTGCCAGAATTTCCTGATAACGCTTCTCCGCTTCGGCGAGTTCTTTTTTGATTTTCTCCGCATTGAGTTGGCCTTCCTCGATCTTGCGCCGGCGCTCCTCCAGCACCGCAAGGATTGGTTTATAAGCAAAGCGTCGCAGCAGCAATGCTACGATCAGAAAGCTGATTACCTGTGATAAGAACAGCCACGGATTCCAACCGAAAGTCTCGGCCGTATCATGCAACGTCTCGCTGAAACCTCCGCTCGTAGCGGCCAACACGAAATTCATAATATACGTCATGCGTGTCGGCACCGCCGACCCGCCGAAAAATTCCTAATGAGGCAGAAGAAACAGCGCGTAGAACACGATCGCCTCGGTAAATGCGATCGCTAAAATTCCGTGCACCAGCACCGGCGTAAAGGCACCAGGATTGCGACCAACCGCTGTCGCCATTCCCATGCCGGTAAGGCCGATTCCGATTCCTACGCCCATTGCGGCGAGGCCTACGTGGATGCTTCCGGTCATTTCTGCAAGTAGTGGTAGTATCATAGTTTTATTTTAGGTTGGTTTGGCGAGCTCGTCACGAGATCACCTAAATTTTTCAAGAGTGTGCTGTTTCGGATTCATGTTCCACGATCAGAAGAGTGAAGACGGCGGTCAATAGCATGAAGACCAGAGCTTGCACGACCCCTACAAGTATTTCCAAAAAGTAAAAGGGGATGGGGAGAAGCCACGACAGGGCCGGTACCATCCTGGACATCACCTCCAGCGTACTTTCGCCGGCGTAAATGTTTCCGAAAAGTCGAAAACTTAGGGAGACAGGGCGAAACAGGATCGAGACGACCTCGAGCCATCCAACCAAAAAGAAGATCACGACCATTATCACTTTCAGGAAGCCTGTGGTCTCGCCTTTCGGTCCAAACAGATGGAGTAAAAAGCCTCCGATCCCATTCGCCTGAATCGCCCAGATGGTCCAAAGCACAAAGAACACCGCGGCCATCGCAGTGGTCATGTTCAGATCAGCGTTTCCTCCGCGCAAAAGCGGCCGGTCGACATGAAAGAAGCCGGTGGGATCGTAATGACCCCAACCGATTGTTCCAACGCCGGGAATCAATCCGAACCAGTTCACGAACAGGATGAAAATAAAGAGCGTTGCAAAAAACCAAAATGTCTTCTGCACCTGTTTCCGGCCAATAATTCCCTCCAGGAAGTTATAGAGTCCTTCGACGAGCCATTCCCAAAAATTCTGTCGGCGACCGGGAATTGGTTTGGGGTCGCGCATCGCGGTTTGCGCAAGAATGATGATACCAGCAGCTACAATCCAGGTCACCAGCATTGAATTTGTAATCCCGAATTTCCCGATCTGCACTAGTGGCACGGCGTGTAATGGAAGCGCTTCGTGTTCCGCTTTTTCGGGCGGAGGCGATGGCTCGGCCGCGATTGCAGCCCCTGCAAGGACAAACCCGCACAGCAACATTACCACTGCCAAAAGAAAACAACGATTGCGCATTTTGTAAGCACAGCTATAGCCGGCACCGGTGATGCTGGCCTGCCGAGGTCATCCGCCTTCCCAAAGGCTACAGCGGACGGGCCGACCCCAGCCCCAACTCGAACGCGCATACCAAAGCGCGTTTTGCCCAAATGACAAACAAAATTCTTAGGCTGCAGCTTTATTCCGCCGGCAATCTCTCGGCGAACTCCGCAGCGATGCGAACAATTGGCTTCGACTTCACCTGCTCAGCGGTGCCGTTCATTGCGATTGCTTCTTCGTAGAACGACTCCAACTGATCGATTTGGGCATCCTGTTCGAATCGTTCTACCACGGTAGAGTGGCCCTGTTCTCCCATTCGCTTTAGTAGGGCAGACGAACTTGTGATTAGTTGCATGGCATTCGCCAGCCCGACGTGATCCTCTTCCGCAACCAAAAACCCGGTGCGCCCGTGATCAACCGCTTCTGGAATTCCACCGTGACGCGTCGCAACTACTGGCAATCCAGTGGCCATCGCTTCCAAAACCGAGTTCGGCACACCTTCCTGGTCTTGATTTGGGGATATTTCGCTCGGATGCAGAAACACATGCGAACTGGCATAAAGATCCAGGAGCTTCGGTTGCGACAGAAATCCGACGAAGTGCACATCCCTGAGAATGCCCAGCCCCCCGGCAAGCATTTCCAGTTCTGGCTGCAATGGTCCCTTGCCAGCGATGAAGAATTCCGCGCCAGGATTGTCTTTCTTAAAAATCGCAAAGGCACGCAAGCTCGTGGCGACGCCTTTCTTCGGAATCAAGCGGCAGGCCTGCACGACTCTCCATTTGCCGTCTCGCGGCGGCTCTCTATACACGAATAGAAATTCACTTAGCGGGATGCCAGTGCGATTGATGCGCAGCTTTTCCGGCGCGCAGCCCAAATGGATCAACCGGTCAGCCAGCGATTGAGAACGCGCGAACACAAGCGGGACTGCATTAAACAGACGACGCAATTTCCCCGGATAATCTTTGATCTCGGGTTTGTGCGCCACGTCGGCGCCATGGAAGGATACCACGCACGGTTTGTCCCACTGCTCGATGAAAGGAAGCAAGTGCACACCGGTATGGCCAAAATAAATATGCATAAGATCGGCGCCGTGCCGCTCCAACAATGAGTCCAGCGTCTGATACTCGCCCCGATAGACAATTGGGGGCCGCCGTGCCACGAATTTCAGCCAGCCGTGCACCAGCAGATTGGTGCGTCGCTTTGGAATGATTTCAATATCCTCAAATGGAAACCGCTCTGCATTCTGAACCTCTTTGGTGACTACGAAGGCATCGACACCGCGCAGCGCCTTTACCTGCCGGTAAATGTGTAACATCTCCGGCTTAAGAAAGCTGGAGCAATAGCTAGCCACAACCCGCCTACCCACAAGGGGCAGTTTCGCTAGGATTGTGGAGTTGTCCATATTAAATTCCCGCGGCAACAATATGTTTGTCCCCCATAATTTCCGCCGCCAGCGTCTTCTTTAACGCATCCATTCCCTCTCCTATTGCGGCTGACGTGGGAAGGATCTTGATTTTGGGAAATCGCTCTTGCACCGCTTGCAGATTCTTTTTCGCGTCCGGCAAATCCATCTTGTTGGCAACGATCAGCCATGGCCGCGACGAAAGCGCCGGGTCATAAAGATCGATTTCACGCCGAAGATTCTGCAAATCTTCTACAGGACTGCGTCCTTCGCTTCCAGCGACATCGATCACAAATAACAAGAAGCGGCAGCGCGTGATGTGGCGCAAGAATTCGTGGCCAAGACCAAGCCCTCGGTGCGCTCCTTCGATCAAGCCGGGAATATCTGCAATGGTGGCCCGCCGGTAACCTGGAAATTCAATCACGCCGACGATCGGATGCAACGTGGTGAAGGGATACGCCGCAACCTTCGGTCGGGCAGCCGAGATTTTCCGCAACAGCGTCGATTTGCCAGCATTCGGATAACCAACCAATCCCGCGTCCGCAATCGTTCGTAGTTCAAGCAGGAAATATCCTTCCTCGCCTTCTTCGCCCTCCGTGTATTGGCGCGGCGCGCGATTGCGCGAACTTTTGAAGTGCACATTGCCCTTGCCCCCTGCTCCGCCGCAACAAAGCACAAATTCCTGCCCATCACAGATGAGATCCACAATTGGAATTGCCAATTGCCGATTGCCAATTGCCATTTGTTCTGCACTGGACGCTGGGCGTTGGACGTTGGGCGTTGGGCGTTTTTCCTCCTCTGCCCGCCAAACGATTGTACCGATCGGAACTCGTACGATTTTATCCGCTCCGGCGCGTCCCGTCATTTTCTTCCCTTTCCCATGCCCGCCGCTTTTTGCTCTAATGATCGGCTCGTAGAAAAGATTGGTGAGATTATCGACATGCCGATCCGCTAGTAGGATCACGTCGCCGCCGCGTCCGCCATCGCCGCCATCAGGCCCGCCTTTCGGCACAAACTTCTCCCGCCGAAAACTGACGCACCCGCGCCCGCCCTTTCCCGCTTGTACGAAAACTTTGATCCGATCGACAAACATGGCTTCTCTCCGTTGCAGGGTTAAAACTTCGAAGCGTCGAAGCGGTATGGCGTGCAATCCTCAACGCTCTAAGGCCCCAACGTCTCGTACAACTTCTTCGTTTTCTCCGCAATTGCAGCCCAACTAAAGTTCTCTTCCGCTCGTTTGCGTCCAGCTTTGCCGAATCGTTCGCGCAATTGTCGATCTCTCATTAATTGATTGACACGCGCGGCAAGGTCTCGCGCGAATTTTTCGGGGTTCGTTGCTTCGAATGGGCTTTCGCTCATTTGCTCCAGCGCAACGAGAAAGCCAGTCTCACCATCAACAACGACCTCTTTGATTCCGCCGACGGCACTGGCCACAACTGGAGTTTCGCAGGCCATCGCTTCGAGATTGATGATGCCGAATGGTTCGTAGATGGACGGGCAAACGAACACCGCCGCGTGCGAGTAAAGTTCACAGGCGGTCTTTTGATCGACCATTTCGTCGATCCAGATGATCCCAGGCCGCTGCATTTTTGCACGTTCCACGGCGGTTCTCATTTCCTCTGCCATGCCCGGCGTGTCTGGTGCGGCGGCGCAAAGCACGATCTGAAAATCGCGATCCATGAATTGGATCGCCCGTACGAGATGTTGGAATCCTTTTTGGCGGGTGATCCGGCCGACAAAAAGCAGATATGGCTTGTTCGGATCAATACCGTGCCGCTTGAGCGCGGCAGTTGAATCGACCTTTCGGTATTGGTTCAGATCGATCCCATTGTGAATCACATGCACCCGCGTCGAATCGACAGCGAACAGGCGTTCGACGTCGCTCTTGGTTTCGCTGGAAACGGCGATGATCGCATCCGCCATTTCCAACGCGGCTCTCTCAACCCAAAGCGAAAAGTCATAGCCGCCCGCAAGCTGTTCGCGCTTCCACGGCCGAAGCGGCTCGAGCGAATGGACCGTAATAACAAGCGGGACGCCATAATTCTTTTTTGCCAGAATCCCGCCAAGATGAGTGTACCACGTGTGACAATGCACCAGGTCGGCATCGATGTTTGTGGTGTTGAAATCAATGCAACGACGCACTGCGCCGAAAGCGGAGCGTAACGGTTTTGGGCAGGTGAAACTGTTCGTGTCGAGCTGGAACCCGACGACCTTGAGGTTGCCTTCTTCGAGACGTTGATCGCCAAAGCAACGCACTTCCACCGGCATCATTTTCGCCAGTTCGCGCGAGAGATAACCCACATGCACGCCGGCACCGCCATAGATGTGCGGTGGATACTCGTTTGTGAGGAAAAGAACCTTCACGCGCGTTTAGGTCGTTGTAGCGGCGCTTGTGTCAAGCGCCGACTCGGTAAAATAGGCGTTCGCCGCGGCGAACGCCCTACACCTACTTCGCGCGCACCAGCAGCACCGGCACATCGACCGCGTGGCGAACTTTGTCCGCGGTTGCGCCGTAGAGAATGTCGCTGATGAAACGGTGCCCGTGCGTTGTCATGGCGATCAAGTCGACATTTCTTTCGCGCGCGAGCTTGATGATTTCGTCGGACGGTTCGCCGAGCGCCAAGAACGCATCGCACGTGAAGCCTTCATTCGTAAGCTCACGTGTCCGCGCTTCCAAATACGCGCGGTCGTCTTTCATTTCCTGGCTCTCGGCGAGTTTGAGTTGCTGGAAATTCCGCGCCACCCAGCCATCGGCCACGTGAACCAGAAGCAACGTCGCGCCGGTTATGCGCGCGAGAGGTTTGATGTGCGTCAGGATGGTCTCATCAGCAGCACTGTTCTCGAGCGGAATCAGGATGTGTTTATACATTTCAATGTGTCGGAACCGGAACGTGGAAGAAATCGTAGAGCGATTTGAGCGCGGCGTCCGGCAAAAACGTGTCCAGAAGCAGTTTCAGATTAAGCAAAATAATAATCCCCGCTGTCGTCCAGCCGAGAATTTTCAGCCAAAGCTGATTGGCAAATTCACCCATTTTCGCGCGTTCGCCGGTAAATCGCACCAATGGCCATACCGCGAAGCCGAGTTGCATGCTTAGCGCGACCTGGCTGGCCACGAGCAGTTCCGTGGTTTTGCCTTCGCCAAACATACCGATTACGAGCACGGCCGGTATAATGGCGATGAGTCGGGTGATCAGCCGACGCAGCCAGGGTTTTATGCGGAGATTAAGAAAACCTTCCATCACGATTTGGCCAGCCAGCGTGCCGGTGAGGGTTGAGTTTTGCCCGGACGCAAGCAGCGCAACCGCAAAGAGCATGCTCGCCGCGCCCACGCCGAGCAGCGGACTCAGCAGCCGGTAGGCATCTTGAATTTCGGCGACGTCTTGATGGCCAGACCAATGAAAAACTGCCGCGGACAGAATCAGAATTGCTGCGTTGATAAACAGCGCGAACATCAGCGCGAACGTTGAATCGATCGTGGCAAACTTGATCGCCTGGCTTTGGCCCATCGGAGTCTGCTCGAATTTCCGCGTCTGCACGATTGACGAGTGCAGATAAAGATTATGCGGCATTACCGTCGCACCGAGGATGCCGATGCTGACGTAAAGCATTCCCTGATTCGCAACGATATGCGGCCCGGGCACGAAGCCCGACAAGATACCAGTCATGCTTGGTTTCGAAAAAATGAGTTCGGCTGCGAAACAGCTGCCGATAATGGCAATGAGCGTAATGACGATCGCCTCGATGTAACGAAAGCCTTTCGTCTGCAGATATAGTACGAGCATCACATCCGAAGCGGTAATGAGGCAACCCCAGACGAGCGGAATTTTAAACAGCAATTGCAATCCGATTGCTGAACCCACCACCTCAGCCAGGTCGCACGCGGCGATGGCCAGTTCGCAAAGGATCCAGAGGAACCAGACTACCGGCGTCGAATAATGGTCGCGACACGCTTGCGCGAGGTCCCGTCCTGTGGCGACACCGAGTTTGATGCAGAAATGCTGGAGCAGAATCGCCATGAAGTTCGAGACCAAGATCACGGCCAGCAGGGAGTAGCCGAACTTTGCACCACCAGCCAAATCCGTAGCCCAGTTGCCCGGATCCATGTACCCTACCGCGACCAGAAAGCCTGGGCCCGAGAATGCCATCAGCTTCCGCCAGAACGAGGCCGTCACTGGCACTACCACCGTGCGGTGCACTTCCGGCAGCGACACCGCGCCCGTGGATCTTCGCCAGACGCGCACCGGTTCCCGCGCTACAGCGCTCCTGGATTGATTCATAACTCAGGCAATTCTAAATATGGCTCTATCATTACATACCTGGGCGTTATGCGCGACGGTTCCAAGATGGTTGCGCTTTTTTATGGCGACACCTCATGTAATCGCCGCGCGCGTGATCAACGGCCGACTACACTCTCCCCGGACTGGGCGTGTGCGCGGCCGCGTCGGTCAATTTTTTAAAGTGAAGTTGCTTAACGCGGCGACTATCAGCTTGTGAAACGGTAACCAGATAATTGTCGATCTTGAGTTGCTCGCCCGTCTTCGGCAGGTGCCCGAGCAGATGGGTAACATAACCGCCGATGGTACTTACGTCCGCGCTCTCCAGCTCAAGCTTGACGAGATCGTTCAGTTCATAAAGGCCAAGCGCTCCGTCCACACTGAATTCGTTCGCGCTGATCTTGCGAAATTCTTCCTTCTCGAAATCGAACTCGTCCTGAATATCGCCCACCAACTCCTCCATTACATTTTCAAGTGTAACCATCCCGACAGTGCCGCCGAATTCATCTACCACGATCGCCAGGTGTGCATGCTTGTTCAGGAATAACTTGAGCAAGCTTTCCAGCGGCATCATCTCGGGCAGGGGAATCAAGTCACGCTTGATCTTCAAGAGATCAGGGTGCGGATCGCGCATCATGGGAACCAGTTCCTTGATGTGAACGAGGCCCACCGTGTTATCCAGATTTTCACGACACAGCGGAAAGCGCGTGTGACGCGATTCGATGGCCTTTTTCACATTGGTTTCGAAATCGTCCTCCAAGTCGAGGTAAACGATTTCACCACGCGGCGTCATGATGTCGCGCACGACGCGGTCGCGCAGGTCGAGCACGTTGAAAACGAGCTCACGCCCAAGCGGAGTGACGTCGGCGGACTTTTCGCTTTGCTCAAGAATTAATCGCAATTCCTCTTCGCTGTGTGCAAGCTCGCTCGCCGGGATCGGTTGAAGCCGGAGCACTCTGTGCAAAAGGAAATTCGAAGATTTATTCAGGAGCCAGATGGCTGGTTTAAACAAAACATAAAACGCGCCAAGCAGCCCCATCAGGCGAAGTGCCACCGGCAACGGACTGGAAATTGCAATGTATTTGGGCGCTAGTTCTCCAAACACGATGTGCAAAAAAGTAATGCCAGCGAAAGCGAGCGCGATAGCGATCCAAGTTGCAACAGCGTAGGAATAGATGTGCACGATGGCGAGAGCCGGCTGCAAGATCGACACCAGGGATTGCTCACCAATCCACCCGAGCGCGAGGCTGGCCAGCGTCACTCCTAATTGCGTCGCCGAAAGGTAAGCGTCGAGGTGCGCGCGAACGTGTTTGACGAAACGCGCGCGCAGATTGCCCTCGTCCAAAAGCGCGTCGAGCTGAGTCGTGCGCACTTTCACAATCGAGAATTCGCAGGCGACAAAGAATGCGTTCAGCGCGACAAGCGCGGCAATCGCCACCAGTTTTCCAAGGAGCAGCATCGGCGGGTCCCAATGGGGCGCGACGCTTTCGGCCATCACTGCCGGTAGAAATATCAGGGGGATGTTCATTAGTCGGACGCGCGGTCTGGCATCCGAAACGAGATATCGATCCTAACTTACCAGCTGGACTTGGTTACGCCAGGGATCAAGCCTTGCAAAGCCAGTTCGCGAAAGGTGAGACGCGACATCTTGAACCGGCGAATAAAGGCGCGCCGGCGCCCGGTGACTTCGCACCGGTTCACCACACGGGTGGGGCTGGCGTCACGCGGTAACTGCGCGAGGCCGGCATAATCTTTTTTCGCTTTCAACTCCGCGCGCAACGCGGCGTATTTTTTCACCGTTGCACGCTTGCGTTCATTGCGATTGATCCAGGCAGTCTTAGCCATAAGAAGGTGCTGACTATAATGCTAGCCCTACAATTTGCAACGGCGCTTGGGCGCGATTACCCCAAAGCACCTGCCCGTCGCCTTTGTTTGACGAGCGCGCTGGTGGACCGGCGGCTACCAGGTCGAGGAGCGCCGCGTTTTTGCCTGACTGCTTGCGTCCGGCTGAGGCTATCTTGCAAAACCTTAACCAGATCGACCACGTTGGTCGGCACCGGAGGAGCTGGCGCTTTCGTGGTGATCTCTTTGTGCTGCGCCTTTTGTTCGATGATCTCCATCAATGCATTCCGGTATTCGTCGCGATATTTTTCCGGCTCCCAGGAAACAGTCATGCTCTCGATGAGCGCCTGCGCCATTTTATATTCCTTATCGCTAACAGCTGTAGTGGAACCGTTCTTCAAAACGTCGGCGCTTAGAATCTCACTGGCGAAGTGCATCAGCTCGAGAATCAGGAAGAAGCCGTCGGGCTTCACGGCGGCCAGATGCTCCCGGTTGCTGATCACGACCTTGGCAATACCGATCTTGCCCGTTCCGCTCAGCGCCTTATGCAAAACTGCGTAGGCTTTTTCCCCGCCCTTTTGCGGTTCGAGGAAATATGGCCTGTAGAAAAACTTCGGATCGACTTGTTCCAAATCCACGAAGTCGGTGATATCGATCGAATGCGTGGACTCGATCCGAACCTTCTCGAAATCCTCATCCTTTAGAACAACATAACGGCCGCGCTCATATTCAAAGCCCTTCACGATTTGATCGGCTGGGACTTCCTTTGAATCTGCTTCCGCCACTTTTTTGTATCTAATTGGGCTGAGATCGCTGGATCGAAGCTGCCGGAAGCTCAACTTCTCCTCACGCGTGGCTGGGTAAACCGCCACAGGAATATAAACCAGCCCGAAGCTGATGCTGCCTTTCCAGATGGGACGCATAGGGTTGCGAATCCCTCCTTTCACACAGCAGCCTTGGCATGTCAACCCTGCTGTCCGGCTTGGGAACGCCTTGTAGCTATGGGCTGGTGATCATCGAATTGCCTTGCAACTTACGCAAACAGCCTGATGCTAAGCTTAGTTATGAGCTTCCTCGGCAGCTTCATGAATTTGGCAGGGCCGGACTTGATTGTTATCCTGCTGATTGTTCTGGTCTTATTCGGAGCAAAGAAACTGCCGGAACTCGCCCGCGGCATGGGCCAGGCGGTAAAGGAGTTTCAAAAGGCAAAGGACGAGTTCAGCGACGAACTGCACAAGGCCGGAAAGTCTGAGGCAGAAACCGCCAAGTCGGAGGTGAAACCGGCGCAATCCACCGTGGCACGAAGCGAGAACCAACCTTCAGCCAGCGTGACGCCGCCGCAGCCAACTGAAGCAGTTGCGCCCAGCGACCAAGCCGATCACGCTTGATCGTCTCTGGTAGGGACGCAGGGGTGCGGCGTCCAGTCGTCGCAGCGCGACGTCCTTGCTATTTGGAGTCTCGAGGCAGTATCGCGCTCTACACGTTTGACCGAATGCGCGATTTACGGCAAAATCGCGGCTCGCTTATGTCCGAACCCGATTTGCGCGCCCAAATTAAGGAAATGCTTGTGAAAAATCTGATGCTGCAAGTTACTCCTGATCAGATTGCAGATGATTTACCACTTTTTGGACCAGATGGACTCGGCTTGGACTCCATTGACGCGCTCGAACTGGTGGTAAGTATGGAAAAAACATTTGGAGTCGGTGTGCCTAGTTCCGACGTAGCTAGTACAGCGCTCCGCACTGTAAATACGATTCACGATTATATTCTCGAAAAACGTGCGGCGGCTGCTTAGGTCGCGTCGGGACAACGTCCGTCGGCGCTACAGATGAGATCCTTCAAGATCTCGCGCATATGATGGATGGGCAGCGAATAGTGTCCGGCGTTATCAACGAAACGCGCTTTGCAGTTGGGCAAACGTTTTGCGACCTGTTCGGCCAGACGAATTGAAAAAGCGCGGTCTTGCTTCCCATGCCATAATCGAACTGGCACCTGCACATCTTCAATGGCAAAGCCCCATGGCTGCGCGTAAATCTGTGCGTCAGCCATCACCCCTTCAGCCGAACCGCGCCAGGCGCGCCGTTGGCTTTCAAAAATGGCTTCGAACGCCGCAGCGTCGCGCAAGCTTTCAGCATCGCACGGTCGCAACATTAACATTTTTAACAGCAGCGGACGAAAGCGCACAGGCGGCCGCAACGACAGAACCGGCCGCGCCAGATGAAAGAATCTGCGCAAGAGTCGCGGTCGGGTTCGATAAAGGGCCAGCATCCAGCGGTAAAGCGGGAGCAATCCTTCGGCATCGACGAGTTCCGCCATTGGAGGCACGCCACCGACTATTGCGATCTCCTGCACCCGCTCGGGCATCGCAATGGCCGTCGCGTATGCGTACGGTGCGCCGCCGGATATCGCGAGCACTCGAAACTCGCAGACACCGAGATGGCCGACGATTCGTTCTACAACACGTGGCCAATCGCTCAACTTGCGATCGGGTTGCAGGCTCGAGCCACTGATGCCTGGCCGATCAGGTGAAATGATGCGAATACCAAGCTCACGCGCCGGTTCATCTGTGAGTCGCGCCATGGTGCGTGAGCTCGGCCAACCGTGGCAAAATATCAGCGGCACTCCATTTGCGTCGCCGTATTCTTCAAAAGCGACGACGGTGCCGTCCTGGAGTTGGATAAAGTCTTCGTTACTCATTATAAACGCGGATAACTCTTTTATCGCTTGTATTGCAAGCGTCCAATCTGTAGTCCAGAGTGTACTGTGAATAGAGCGCCCTGAGCTTCGCAGAATTGGTTATGAATGATTACTCAGAACCTCGCCCGGGAAAAATCGAGCTGCACGGCAACGGCCTCGGCGCACCATCACCAGAGGAGGTGGAAAAACGCGCGAGGGAAATTGCGTTGATCGACGAGCGCGACCCGGATGAATTTACCGAGGCGGATTGGAAACAGGCGCGCCGGGAATTGATGGGCGCAGAAAATAATACGCCGCCCGAGGAAACTCCCGATAATGCCGACTTGACGGAAGAATGGAGTGTGATCGCCAGCTCCAAAGGTCACCGCATACCGCGGCCCGGTACCGAGGAAGAGGAAACGATTGGCGAACAGTGCGTCGTAGATGGCCTCGAGGAAGCGGCCCACGACCAGATGCTCGAAGCGCGCCTGGAAGAGCGTCAACAAGAAGGAGAAATTCTTTGAGCCTGCTCTCAGCTGACGCCGCTACCGACATGGCAGCGGCGGAACGATCTCATTTGAATTCGAGCCGGGCGCGTCCTGAAGGCCTGCTGGGACGCTTTCACCACATCAGAAATTTTACCGACACGCTGTGCTCGGGTCTTGAACCAGAAGATTACGTCGTCCAATCCATGGCCGACGTCAGTCCGACCAAGTGGCACCTCGCCCATACCACCTGGTTTTTTGAAACGTTTATCCTGAAAAAGTTCTTCGCGGGATATCGGGCCGAAAGTCCTGAGTATGCTTATCTTTTTAATTCGTACTACAATGCCGCTGGCGATATGCATCGACGCGATCTGCGCGGCTTGATCTCTCGCCCAACAGTGCAGGAAACACAGCGCTACCGAGCATCCATCGATTCGCATATTGATGATCTCCTTTCCGATGCTGACGAAAAGTTGCTGGACGAAATCGAGCCGATCCTTGTCCTGGGGATTCATCATGAACAGCAACATCAGGAATTGCTCATCTCAGACATCAAGCACGTGTTCGCGCAAAACCCGCTGTATCCAGTTTTTCGACCTAGTACGGCGCGATCGCTGGGCACGCCAAAAACTTTGACGCAATTCATCGATTTCGAAGAAACGACCGTCGCGATCGGCCATGACGGTCACGGATTCGCTTATGACAATGAAGAACCGCGGCATCAAGCGCTGCTACCCGCATTTTCACTGGCGTCGCGCCCGGTAACAAACGGTGAACACATTGAATTCATCGAAGATGGTGGCTACACGCGGCCGGAATTTTGGCTATCGCTCGGATGGATGACCGTGAACGAACAACGTTGGCAAGCGCCGCTTTACTGGGTGAAACGCGACGGCGCCTGGTGGCACTTCACACTCTCAGGTTTTCGTCCCGTCGATGAATCCCAGCCGGTGACGCACGTCAGTTATTTCGAAGCCGACGCGTATGCGAACTGGGCAGGCGCTCGCCTCCCCACGGAATTCGAATGGGAGCGCGCTGCGCTCGATTGTCCAATCGAAGGAAATTTTGTCGAAAACGAAATCTTTCATCCGTGCGCAATGTCTGTTTCAGAACACGATGGACAACTTCATCAAATATTTGGCGACGTGTGGGAATGGACGCGCAGCGCCTACTCGCCTTATCCCGGGTATCGCGCCGCGCCCGGGGCGCTCGGCGAATACAACGGCAAATTCATGTGCAACCAATACGTCTTGCGCGGAGGTTCCTGTGCCACTTCACGCAGTCACATTCGCCGCACGTATCGCAATTTCTTTCAACCGGAAAAGCGCTGGCAGTTCACCGGCATCAGACTCGCACGCGATCCGCAATGAAGCGATAAGGCAGCGACCGTCTGGTGCGCGCCAAACGATAATGCCATAATGACCGCCGAAACTCGAACGGCCATACCACCTGTTTCTGAGCTGCCGCCCGCCGGTTCTGACTTTCTGGCAGACGTAATCGCCGGAATGGCCAGCAATCCGCGAACACTTCCGTGCAAATATTTTTACGATGAGCGCGGCGCGGCGGTGTTCCAAAAAATTTGCGAACTGCCAGAATATTATATTACCCGTACCGAGCTCGACATTCTGGATCGAAATCGCGCCGAGATCGCGTCGCACCTCGGAGCAAACATCGAGTTGATCGGACTTGGCACCGGCGCCGGCACCAAGACTCGTATTCTGATCGAAGCGCTCGAAAGCCCCACGGTTTACATCCCGGTAGATATTTCGGAGAAGCAATTACGCGAATCGATTGCTCTTTTTCAAAAAATCTTCCCTGACTTGGAAATCCTCCCTGTCTGCGCTGATTACCTGCAACCTGTGGTGTTGCCCTCGTCAAGCCGCAAAGCAGCGCGCAACATTGTCTATTTCCCGGGATCGACCATCGGGAACTTCGCGCCCACCGAAGCCGAGGAGTTTTTGCGTCGCGTCGCCAATGTTTGTCGGCAAAACGGCGGGCTGCTCATCGGCGCTGATTTGAAAAAGGACCCTCATGTGCTCGAAGCCGCTTACAACGACAGCGCTGGCGTTACTGCGCAATTCAATTTGAATTTGTTGGACCGCGTCAACCGCGAGCTCGGCGCAGATTTCGATCTCGATCAGTGGCAACACCGTGCGATCTATAATTCAACCGCTGGCCGCATCGAAATGCATCTCATCAGCGAGATCGACCAGTTTGTTCACCTTGACGAACAAAAGTTTCATTTCCGGCGTGGCGAAAAAATCATCACTGAGTTCTCGTACAAATACGCACCGGGAGAATTCGAAGCGCTCGCGAAGAAAGCTGGCTTCGAGTTTGTCCGGATGTGGACTGACGATGCGCGTTTGTTCGGTGTTTTCTATTTTGTAGCCCGTTCAGAGTAGCGCATGCGTCCCGCTTGCGATTTACTTCACAACGCAAGCCAGAGGCTCGCGTTACGTTAATGCAGGTTTGTCATTCCGAGCGAAGTCGAGGAATCTCTGACTCTCCTCTGCAGATGTTTAGGATATCGGCATTGAAATGACCGCTCTCGTCGAACTCGTGGATGTCAGCAAACGCTATGCGGACGCGACTGCGTTACACCCGGCGAATCTCTCGGTCGAGCGCGGCAAAACCACTGTGCTCATCGGTCCGAGCGGCTGCGGCAAATCAACTTTGCTGCGGTTGATCATTCGTTTGATCGAGCCGGACTCCGGTCGTATCGACTTCGGGGGAGAACCGATCAACCCCGAGAACATCGACGCTCTTCGGCGCCGAATTGGTTATGTGATCCAAGAGGGTGGGCTGTTCCCGCACCTGACCGCGCGCGCCAATGTCCTCTTGATGGCAGGGCACGTTGGAAAATCCCAGGAGGAAATGCAAAAGCGGCTACTCGAATTGTGCGAGCTGACAAGATTTTCCGGCAACCTGCTTCCGCGATATCCTGCCGAACTTTCCGGAGGCCAACGGCAGCGCGTCAGCTTGATGCGTGCTTTGATGTTGTCGCCGGAACTGCTTTTACTGGATGAACCGCTAGGCGCGCTGGATCCGTTGGTGCGCGCGTCTTTGCAAAAGGATCTCAAAGAAATTTTCACGCGCTTAGGTCAGACGGTGCTCTTCGTCACTCATGATTTAGCGGAAGCGATTTATTTCGGTGACGAAATCGTACTCATGAACGAAGGACGCATCGTTCAAAAAGGTTCGGTTGCCGGTCTCCGCGAGAAACCCGCCAACGCTTTCGTGTCGGAATTCATCAACGCGCAGCGTGGGCTTGTGCTCACATGAAACGGTCGCACCTATCAAGGAGCGGTGGTCTCCAGGCCACCGCGGGTCTTCGACGGCTGGGAAGCCGTCGCTCCTTAGTCGCAGTGCTACTTCTTGTGCCGGTCGCGTGTGCTTTTGGAGCTCCCGTCGTAATCGGTTCAAAGAAGTTCACCGAATCGTACGTGCTGGGAGAAATCGGAAAGCGAACGTTAATCGATGCCGGAATTCCAGCAGAACATCGCCAGGGCATGGGCGGCACGATCATTCTCTGGCAAGCACTCCGCGGCGGACAGATAGATGGCTACCCGGAATACACCGGAACGATCACACAAGAGATTCTAAAAAGGGATGACGCATCATCGCTCGAACAGATTCGCGAGTCGCTGGCAAAGTTCGGCGTGGGTATGACGGAGCCGCTAGGCTTCAACAATACTTATGCGCTGGTGATGCGACGCAGCGAAGCGCAACGGCTCGGCGTGCGCACAATCAGCGATCTTCAAAAATATCCCGAGCTCAAGATTGGACTCACTCATGAATTCCTGGACCGGCAAGACGGCTGGCAACCATTACGCGAGCGCTACGCGCTTCCCCAGCAGAATGTCGTCGGGATCGATCATGCACTCGGGTACGCCGCGCTTGCCAATAGTTCGATTGACGTAAAGGACGCCTATTCGACCGACGCAAAAATAGAACAAAATGACCTCGTTGTTCTGGAAGACGATCTTCAGTTTTTTCCAAAGTATGACGCGGTCTTCTTGTTCCGATCGTCCATGCGCCCGGACGCGACTGCTGCATTGCGCCGCCTGGAAGGAACGCTGGATGAAAAACGGATGATTCGTCTCAATGCAGAAGCCGAGCGCACAAAAAATTACGCGAAAGCGGCAGACCTGTATTTCAATGTGGGAGCGCCGCGACTGTCGGGGCACTCAGCCCGCTCTCACATTGGCGAATCGTTTCCGCACAAGCTCGTGCGTTGGACGCTCCGCCATCTTGAATTGGCTGGATTCTCACTGCTGCTATCGGTGATCTTTGGAATACCGTTGGGCATCGTTGCCAGTCGCGGCGGACCGATTGGTCAGGGCATTCTGGGTTTCGCCAGCATTGTGCAAACGATTCCATCGCTAGCGTTGCTGGCGTTGCTTGTCCCCCTTCCCTTTTTCGGAATCAGCGTCCGCACGGCGATTGCTGCGCTTTTCCTTTATGGGTTGCTGCCGATCGTGCGCAACACCGCGAGCGGCTTGCAGGATATCCCCCGATCATTGCGCGAATCCGCGATTGCATTGGGACTCAACCCGATGACGCGGCTGTTGGAAATTTATCTCCCAATGGCGTCGCGCTCCATTTTATCCGGAATCAAAACGAGCGCCGTGATCAATATCGGCACCGCCACGCTCGCGGCATTGATCGGAGCAGGAGGTCTGGGCGAGCCGATCCTGAGTGGCCTCAACCTGAACGATCATGTAACAATTCTACAAGGCGCGATTCCAGCGGCTTTACTGGCGCTGCTCGTGCAATGGTTTTTCGATCTGCTCGATCGCGTTCTGATCCCAAAAGGATTGCGGATTTAGAGTAGCGCGAGCGTCCTCGTTCTCCACAGGACGAATCCGCCGCGCCAGACTCGCGTGCGGCGTTTTTTCGCAAGCTGGGAAGCTTGCGCTACATTCATTAATGCCAATCGCTTCAATCAATCCCGCGACCGGCGAAAAGCTGAAGGAGTTTTCTCCGTTTGACGATGTGGAAATTGAGAAGTGCCTTGTGTCCGCCGAAAAGGCGTTCAAAAAATATCGCCGAACTACGTTTACCGAGCGCTCCGAACTGTTGCACGCTGTCGGGGAGTTGCTGTTCCAGGAAAAGAAAAAGTTGGCGGAGATCATCACGCTGGAGATGGGCAAATTGTTTCGTGACTCGATCGCAGAAATCGAGAAATGCGCGCGTGGTTGCCGGTTTTACGCCGAGAATGGCGAGCGATTTTTAGAGGACGAAGTAGCGCAGACTGACGCCGCTAAAAGTTACGTGCAGTATCAACCGCTCGGACCGGTTCTGGCCATTATGCCTTGGAATTTTCCTTTCTGGCAGGTATTTCGATTCGCAGCGCCAGCGCTATTGGCGGGTAACGTCGGCCTGCTCAAGCATGCATCGAATGTTTCACAATGTGCGCTGGCCATTGAAGAAATCTTTTGCCGCGCCGGATTCCATGACGGCGTTTTTCAAACGCTGCTGATCGAACTAGATCAGGTGGAAAAAGTGATTGTCGATCCGCGCGTGACAGCGGTGACGCTCACCGGCAGCGAGAAAGCGGGAAGCGCGGTTGCGAGCACGGCCGCGCGCGAGATCAAGAAAAGCGTGCTTGAGCTTGGCGGCAGCGACGCCTTCATCGTAATGCCCAGCGCAGACTTCGAGAGCGCACTAAGCACTGCGGTCAAAGCACGCATCATCAACACCGGGCAATCATGCATCGCGGCAAAAAGATTTATGATCGCGGATCAGATTTACGACGAGTTTCTCAATCAGTTCGTCGCGTGCATGCGCGCGCTCAAGGTCGGCGACCCCATGGATCCGGCGACTGACATTGGTCCACTCGCGACGGAACAAATCCTGCGAGGCGTGCACGATCAGGTACAAAAAACCATCGCCGCAGGGTCAAAATTATTGACCGGCGGCAACCGCATTCATGGCCCCGGATTTTTCTACGAGCCGACTGTTCTTGTCGATGTGCCGAAAGAATCGCCCGCCTATCGCGAGGAAATCTTCGGCCCGGTTGCAGCTATTTTCCGGGTGCGCGACGCCCACAACGCGATCGAGCTCGCGAACGACACCACATTTGGGCTCGGCTCCAGCGCGTGGACCAACGATCGCGAAGAACAGAAACTTTTCGCATCCGAGCTGGACACAGGAATGGTTTTCATCAACGCCATGGTCGTCTCTGATCCGCGTCTGCCGTTTGGCGGCGTAAAACGCTCCGGCTTCGGCCGCGAACTCGGCGCCGCAGGAATCCGGGAATTCACAAACACAAAAACGATCTGGATTTCATGAGAAATGGGACTGGAATGATTCACCAACTCCAGGAAACGCCACCATAGAAGGAGCGCCCGTCGCCAGGATGAAAAATCTCAGGATTCGGTTCTGTGCGCGCGTCGGCGATCACATCGATAGATGCCGCATAGTGCTGGTTTGTCAGGTTCCTGCAATCGAGAAAGACTGAGAATCCGTTGGTCCGCCGAAATCCCGCACGGAAACCAAGCAGCGCATAACTGTCCGCAAAGAGCGTGTTCGCCTCATCGACTGGATAACGCGATAGGTTACACTGCACGTTTAGACCCGCATAGAAACCAAATGGGCTTTCGTAAAGCAATTGTGCTTCGTAGATGTGAATGGGAATTCCCGCGATGCGGTTGTCGCCGTAAACAGGGTCCCGATCAAAATGAAAATCGTTTAGCGTGTAGGTTTGATCGAACGACAAATGGTCGCCTGAGCGAGCCCCTTGCTTTGGAATGAAGATTTCCCGAAGCAATTCTAATTGCACGCTCACCTCGATTCCCTGGTGAATGGATCGTCGGACGTTAGTCGTTCCGATATCATTGCCAAAGGCATCATTGAGTTCGAGCAGTTCATTTCGCAACCACGAGTGATAGAGCGATAACTCCCACTGAATCCGCGAGCACTCTCCACGAGTTCCGATCTCGATGGTCCACGCGTGTTGCGGCTGCAACGGCGTGTAAACAACGCTTGAATTCGCACCTTCACTAAACTCGACCAGATTGTCTATCGAAGGCGGCTGCCAACTCCGACTGAAATTGATGAATGCCTGTGTCTGGCGATTGATTTCGTAGATCGCACCCAGCTTGGGATCGAATCCCCAAAAATCCTGCCGATTTGATTGATTTCCTTCCGCGTCGGTCGAGAACTCATCAATGAAATGACGCTGCGCGAAAATCGCCTGCGCTCCTGCGACAAACGATAACCGGGGGGCGACGTACAACTGGTCCTCGAGATAGACTGGAACGTTTACCGAAATGCTTTCGCCCCGCGCAGTCGTTGCGCCCGTGTGTCCGAAGAGATTCTCGTAGTTTTGAGTGTGCTCGTCTTCGAACTGCGGGCTCAGACCAATTGTAAGGATATTTCGTAGGCCAAAGAGTTCGTCATGGCTAACGAAATTCAAGTTCCCGCCGAAATTGTCCGAATAAAACATCTCGATCCCCTGCCGAAAATCAGGCGAAAAGAATCCACGGTTCTCAAGATCGCGATGAAACCAAAAGACGCCCGCATCGAATTCAACATCTTCCGTTCGGACGGTTAGTTTGTCGGCCACCCGAATGTAGGTCCACTCCTTGTTCCAATCCTGGGCTATCGCGAGCGGATTAGCCTGGGTGGGATCGTTTTCCATTTCTGACTTGGTCAAACCGCCCGGCAGATTCCGATTGGTCCTGTCCATCGTGAGATAAAATCGATTCTCCACCTGGTCGCTGAATTTGTAACCGAGATCAGCAAAAAGGATTTCTGTGTTCTCACGGCTATGCTCACGAAAGCCCTCGCGTGCTCGAAACCCAATCGCACCATATTCATCGAACTGCCCCTGCACCGCGCCGCCGCTCATATCCCCACGGAAGAAGCCATAACTTCCGCCTTCAAGCCGGACTTGAAATGGCGCCGCATTGTACCCGGTAAACGGCACGAGATTGATCGCCCCGCCAAGCGTCAGGGCGCCATATTTAAATGCATCTGCGCCCCGAAAGACTTCCGCGTAACTGAGCGAGGCAACATCAAAATCCTCGAGAATGGTTTCGCCATCCCCCTGGTTAAAGTTCAGGGCGTCGAGTAAAAACATCACGCCAAGTGGCTCGTCTTCGGACGTAATGCCAGACCCTCGAATCGAGATCTTTGAAGCCTCTGCGCCGTTTTCGGATTGAAGAAAAACGCCTGGGGTTCGTTGCAGCAAATCTTCGAAGTTTGACGCTCGTCCGAGTTTCATATCATCGGTCGTCTTGACTGTGAAGGCTCCCGGAACTGCCGTCTTCTGCTTCGCAGATTCCTCGGGTAACGCCGAAGTAAGCGACCCGGCCGGTTCTGCCGTGACTATCACTGCCTCGGTTTCCGCAGGTTTATTTGAAGTCTCGGCTG
>DATEZD010000073.1:0-5316 GCA_035255865.1 Candidatus Udaeobacter sp. | reverse complement strand
GTCGCGGGCGTGCCGAGCCCTTTCTCTTTCATCGCATCGCGCAGTTCTTCGTCTTCGACAAGTTTCCCCGCAGCTTCCATCGCGCCCAGAATCGTCCCTTCGTTGTACCGCGCCGGTGGCTTCGTCTGCTCCGTCTTGATTTCGATCCGCACGGTTGCAACGCGCTCGCCCTGCGTTACAGGCGGCAAATTTTCTTCCGGTTTGTCACCGGCAGCGTCGCGCCCATAAACTTCCAGCCATCCGGGCGCGACAAGAATCTTCCCTTCCGTCTTGAACGGCTCGCCCTCCACGCGCGTGATCCGAATCGTGTTCTCGTATTGCGCAGGCGGAAAGAATACAGCCACAAAACGTTTGGTCACCATGTCGAAGAGCGCGCTCTCGTGATTGTCCAAGGACCGGGGAACGGCGCCGGTTGGAATAATGGCAAAGTGATCGGCCACTTTGGCGTTGTTAAAGATGCGCTTGTTTGGCTTGACCCAATTATTGTCGAGGACTTTTCGCGCGAATGGATTGTCGATCTTTCCCAATGTTGATCTGACTGTCGGAAGATAATCTTCCGGCAAAGCGCGCGAATCCGTGCGCGGATAGGTAATGGCCTTGTGCCTTTCGTAAAGCGCCTGCGCGATTTGCAGCGTGCGTTTCGCGGAGAACCCGAGCCGACTGTTCGCTTCGCGCTGCAATGCAGTGAGATCATAGAGTTGAGGAGCCACTTGCGTAGTCGGCTTCTTTTCTTCCAGCTCGACGATGCCTTGTTTGCCGCTGCACTTGCGATGAATGGCCTCGGCAATTTCGTGGTGCCACAATCGCGGTGCGGCGCGATGCTCGTCCCATAGCGAGCCGTTTTCAAAATCAAGCCGTTGCTCGGCATTTGGCAGATTCAATTGAAGACGAGCCAGCAGTCTCTTCGTTCTCTCAACTTCGCTTTCTTCTTTCTCGAACTCTTCGTCGAACCACCGCCCCGGATACTCGCCTCCCGCGACTGCGGGACGGAATGTGCCGATGATCTCGTGCAACTCGCGCGGCTTAAACTCCTTAATTTTGTTCTCCCGATCGACGATGATGGTCAGCGTGGGCGTCTGGACGCGGCCCAGTGACGTCACGGAGCTCCCGCGGCCGCCACTTAGCCGCAACGTAAATGCGCGCGTTGCGTTGATTCCGACGAGCCAATCCGCCTCGTTTCGGCTGCGGGCAGCGCTGGCCAGCGGTTGCATCTCAGCATCGCTGCGCAATCGCGCGAACGCATCGCGAATAGCCTCCGGCGTCATTGATTGCAGCCAGAGACGCTTGATCGGTTTTTTCGTGCGGGCGTATTGGGTGATGTAGCGAAAGATAAGTTCGCCTTCCCGGCCCGCGTCGCATGCGTTGATGATCTCGGAAACGTTTTTGTCTTTGATAAGCTTGCGAAGAACATTGACGCGGCCGCTCATTTTTTCCGCCGGCTCGAGCTCAAATTCGACTGGCATAATGGGCAGCTTCTTCATATCCCATTTGTCCTGTTCTTTCATGGAAGCGGGCACAACGAGCGCAAAGAGATGGCCAACCGCCCAAGAGATCAGGTATCTCTCGTTCTCGTAGTAGTCCTTGCCTTTCTTAAAGCCGCCGAGTGCCTTGGCGATATCGCTCGCGACCGAAGGCTTCTCAGTAATGATGAGGGACTTGGACATGGGGCAGGAATCGAACCCAGTTAGCGCGTCTTTGCAAGTCAGAGCAGGTTTGCGGCCGCCGTGGCGGCGCTGTAAGTCCCTGGCTTAGCCCAGCTTGACGAAATATTTTCCGGGCAACTGTTTGACCAGGCGCTTCAGCTCCAACTGCAACAACGTCGATGAGACGGCTGCGCTCGGCAACTCGCTCTTTGTGGTGATATCGTCAATGGACGTTTCAGTTGCATCAATTGCCTCATAGACGCGGCGCTCTTCCTCCGAGAGCGGCGGCAATGGGCGCGCAGCGGCGTGGGGCGATGGTTTCGTCTCGGGAAGAAGAATCTGCAAATCATCCAGAATGTCGCTGGCATCCATCACAAGCTTGGCGCCCTGCTGGATCAGGCGATTCGATCCCATCGCGCTCGGCGCGTTGATGTGGCCGGGCACAGCGTACACCGATCGGCCTTGCTCCAATGCCTGCGCCGCAGTGATCAGCGCACCGCTGTTCAATCCTGCTTCAACTACCAGAATGCCGTGGCTCCAGCCGGAGATGATCCGGTTGCGCATCGGAAAAGTTTGTCGATCCGGTTCAATTTCCATTGAAAATTCGGACACGATTGCGCCATTTCCGCTGCGGATTTTCTCGGCCAGCGCAGCGTTCTCCGGCGGATAGAGTTTGGCCAAACCAGCTCCGATCACTGCGCTCGTGCGTCCTTTTGCCGCGAGCGCCCCTTGATGAGCGGCAGTGTCGATCCCGCGCGCGAGGCCGCTGATTACGGTCAGTCCGGCGTAAGCAAGTTGGTAGGACAGTTTCTTCGCCGACTCCGTTCCGTAATGCGTGGTGCGTCGCGCGCCGATAATTCCGATGGCGTGATGATCGCGCTCCTGCAGTTCGCCCCAAACGTAGAGCACGATCGGCGGCGCATGGATCTCGCGCAGTGACCGGGGATACGATGGCGACTCCTGCGTGATGACAGTCGCGCCGAAATCACGCACCCGTTCGAGCTCATCTGCAAGATCGACAGTCGATTCCCAGTTGGAAATCTGATCTGCTACTTCGCTGCCAATTCCTTCGACCTTGCGAAGCTCGGTGCGTTTTGCTGCAAGGATTTGTTGCGGTTCCTTGAAAACCTCGAGCAATTTCCGCAGCCGCACCGGTCCAACGGTCGGCAGCATATTGAGCGCGATGCAGGCTTCGGTCGCGTTCATTTCAAGATTGTGGCATGGGCCTCCAGCCCATCTTCTATCGGCAGGATGCCGATGCCACGCCTAAAACGGGATCTCGTCTTCGTCCGGCGCAGCTGGAGTCGATGGTTTTGGCGGCGCGCTCGTCTTGGAGGCACCGGTTTGGCGATTTTCGCCAGCGGCCTCAGCCGTCCCAGTTCCACCGGGACGACCACCCAGCAACTGCATGCTTTCGCCAACGACGCGCAGCCTTGTTCGCTTCTGCCCCGTTTGCTTGTCGTCCCAGGTATCCATTTGCAAACGGCCTTCGATGAAAACCGGTCGTCCTTTCTTCAGGTATTCACCAGCGATCTCGGCGAGACGCGCCCATAGCACGACATCCACATAGGTGACTTCCTCGCGTCTTTCTCCGCTGTCGGTGGTGTAAACGCGATTGACCGCAATGCCGAGGTCGCAGACGGCGCTGCCCTTGGGCGTGTAACGCACCTCAGGGTCGCGGGTGAGATTTCCAAGCAGAATGACTTTGTTAAAGCTGGCCATCCCCGCCTTATAGCGAAATTATTTGGCCTTTGCCAGCTTTTTCCCCGGTTTCTCCGTTTTCTCGTGGAGACGTTGGTAACTCTGGCGATACACTTCCGGGTCGAGCTTAAATTTCGCGCGCAGCTTCTCAATCAGTTCCGGATCAGCGCTGAAGATAAAATTAACGTAATAGCCGGAATCGAGTGAGCCGGCCACGTAGGAGAATTGGCGTTTGTCCATTTTTTGCACCTGTTCCACCTCGGCCCCTTCCTTTTGGAACTCCGACTCCAATCGCTCGATGATTTCCCTGACGGTGTCCTCTTTGCCCTGAGCGTTCAGGATCAGCAGCGCTTCGTAACGATGGTTCATACTTCTTCGATGTGTTCACCCTGCGAGCTTTGCGGGTTGAAAGTGTTCATCGCGGAAACAAGCCCGTTGTCAACCGCGCATTTCACAGCTTCCGCTGCGCGATCGATTGTGGATCTAACCAGAGGTTTCTCCTCCTCAAAAAAGCGGCTTAGGACGTAATCGACTGATCCTTCGCGCGGCGCCGCGCCGATGCCAATGCGCAAGCGCGGGATTTCCTCGGTTCCGAATTGCATGATAATCGATTCCAAGCCGTTGTGGCCGCCCGGTCCGCCGCGCGCACGCAAGCGAAGGCGACCCAGCGGCAACGCAAAATCGTCGAGCACGACCAGAATTTCTTGCTGCGCGATTTTGTAAAACTGCGCAACCGCGAAAAGTGGATAGCCACTGCGATTCATGAAGCTCAGCGGTTTGATCAGCAGCACTGGGCCGCATTTTGCTGAGAGCGCATCCCACTTTCCCGATCTTTCCCACGTCGATCCAAACTGCGCAGCGAACTGATCAACTACCATGAAGCCGATGTTGTGACGTGTGGCCACGTATTCGGTACTGGGATTTCCAAGACCCGCGACCAACCGAATTGGTTTTTCTTCCACCGCCGTCAATCGAAAAATCCAAAAACTTGTCCTGAGCGAAGCCGAAGGATCGAAAATCGAAAATGGATTACTTCTTCTGCTCCTTCTCCTTGGGAGCTTTTTCCTTCGCAGTCGGAGCGGGTCCCGTAGCAGCTTCGCCCTCTTCCTTTTTCTCGGTGATCACTTCCGGTCCGGCCGCCGCTTCCGCCTCGGCGACTACCGGTGCTTCCTCAACTACCGGCGCAACGACAGAAAATGCCGTCAGATCGGGCTGCACCTTGGGCGTTACTCCGGAAGGAAATTGAATGTCGCGAACGTGGATGGAATCGCCAATGTTCAGCTGCGAAACATCTACTGTGATCCGATCCGGCAAATCTCCCGGCAGACATTCAATTGCCAGGGCACGCAAGCTTTGCTCCAGCAATCCGCCAAAAGTTTTGACGCCAACCGCGGTGCCGGTCGCTTCGAGAGGAACTTCGGCCTGAATCATCTGATCCATGGAGATGGCGTGAAAATCCACATGACGAATGTCGCCGCCGACAGGCGAGTGCTGCACTTCCTGCACCAGCGCGGTGCGACTCGATCCTTCGCCAGCGATTTCCAGTTCAACCAAAACGTTTTCGCCGGAAGCCTGGCTCATCATCGCGTTGATATCGCGCGCGGTGACTTGCAATGGCTGCGGTTTATTGTCGCCGCCGTAGATGACCGCAGGAATCAGTCCGCGCGCTCTTAGTTTGCGTACAGCGGAGCGTCCCACGTTCGTTCGCGGTTCTGCTTTGAGCTTAACTTCTTTTGCCATTTTTTTCGTTCTCGATGTTGAACAGCGACGACACGGACTCGTCGTTATGGATCCGTTTGATGCCTTCCCCGAGAAGCTCGGAGACACAGAGCACCGTGATTTTAAATCCGTCCACGGTGCGCACCGGGGTGCTGTTGGTGGTAACTAATTCCGTAATTTTCGATTTTTGCAAACGCGAGATGGCGACATCGACCAGCACCGCGTGCGCCACCCCGGCATAAACATCGCGCGC
>DATEZD010000072.1:0-2168 GCA_035255865.1 Candidatus Udaeobacter sp. | reverse complement strand
ATCGTCTCCAGAATTGCCCTGAGCGGTGTTAGCGATTCGGCCATAGTTTGAATTCGAGTTGTCGCGGGCGACTGCGGTGTTTGCGGAAGAGTATCGCCCAAAATCTTCGAAAGCGTGTTTTTATGTTCGATTGAACATATTCGACGACTTCCTGCGCGTCGAGAGAAAATTGATCTCGTTGCAGTGATGGCGCGTTTTGGGTGATTCAGCTTTTGTTTTGTAACGCGGCCCTTTTTAACCCAGACTACGGATTACTACGAAGCCGCTTCCCGGAACGCTGCAAGAAGGTGGGGCGCCGTTCCAGACGACGCATTGGACGGTCGTGTTGCAGGCGGGCAATGCGGAGTCTGATGAGTCGGCGCGGAAAGCGCTCGCCGCTTTTTGCGAAGCTTACTGGCCACCGCTCTACACATTCCTCCGTCGCCGCGGCCATTCGCCAGCTGATGCGCAAGACATCGTTCAGGGTTTTTTCGAACATTTATTTCGCCACAACACATTGAGCCGGGCCGATCAGGAGAAGGGCCGGCTGCGCACGTTCCTGCTCGGGTCGTTGCAAAATTTTTTGCTGAAGGAGCGCGAACGCATGCGCGCGCTCAAACGCGGCGGAGCGCATCAGTTCGTGTCGTTCGATGAACTACTGCCTCAAGCTGAAGCTTCGATGCTGGCGACGTCGCATTTGAGCGACGTAAACTCTTATGATGTCGCGTGGGCCTCCAGCATTGTGACCCGCGCGTGGAAAAACGTCCGCGACCGATTTGCTGCCGAAGGCAAACGCGAATGGGTCGACGAGCTAAGGCCCTTCGTAGCCGGTGGAACGGCGACGGCGCCGAATCAAGCGGAAGTGGCAAACCGACTCGGCACATCGGTTGAAAATTTCCGTGTGTGGCTTTCACGATTGCGCCAAACTTATCGACATGCATTGCGGGCGGAGGTGGCGAGCACGGTTTCCGATCCGAAGGATATTGATGACGAGCTGCATTACGTTTACCGCATCCTGACGGCATGAGCGCCGTGGACACTCAGCAAGCAATTGGCGCCGGAGTTTGCGCGAAATGCGGTAAGTCGATTACGCATCCCGGCCCGGACGGCGAATGTGTTCGTTGCCTGGTTAGCTTTGGTTTTCTGGCCGAGGATTACGAAGTCGAGCGGCGAAGCGAGGGCCATCAAGCCAGACTCGGTCCATTGCGTTATGCTCATTTCGAAGTCCAAGTAAATCCTGACGGGTATCCTGTCATACTCGGGTCCGGAGCGATGGCAGTAACTTATTGTGCGCGCGACACCGTTCTTAATTCAACGGTCGCACTCAAAGTCATCAGTCGAAAGTTGGCGGAAGATCCCATTGCTCGTGCCCGATTTCTGCGGGAAGCCCGTGCGGCCGCGCAGATTCATCATCCGAACGTTGCGCGAGTAATTCATTACGGCGAGCAGGACGGTGAATGCTTTTATGCCATGGAGCTTGTCCACGGCGAAACGCTGGAAGAGCGCGTTCAACGCCATGGACCATTACCGTTAAGTCTCGCGCTTGAAGTAGTAGAGCAAACAGCGCGCGGCCTGGCCGCTGGAGAGGAACGTGGAGTCATTCACCGTGATCTGAAACCGTCGAACCTGATGATCGAGTCACTCGGAAGCGATCAGCTATTAGTGAAGATAATCGATTACGGGATCGCCAAAGTTGTCGCGGCACAAACCGAGACGGCTTATCGGACGCGAGCTGGCTTCATTGGAACTCCTGCTTTCGCGAGTCCGGAGCAATTTGCGGAAACAGGCCAGCAGCAGATCGACACACGTTCGGATATCTACTCGTTAGGCATAACCTTCTGGTATCTTCTTACCGCGCAAATGCCTTTTGCCGGCCGCTCAATTGAAGAGGTTCGAGCGAAGCAAGCAGCGCCACTTCCGCTCAAGCAGCTGAAGAGTGCGCACGTGCCGCTCGAATGCGTCACGTTGTTGAAGTCGATGTTGGCTCACGACCCGGCAAAGCGACCGCAGACCGCGCGCGAGCTACTGACAAAAATTCACCGGTGCTGCGTCCGGTTTGAGCCTGCTGCGCGCCGGCGGCGAAAACGTCTCGTTCTTGTCTCAGTAGGACTCGCGCTCGCACTCGCTGTCGTCTTACTGGCCAACTTCGTTTATCAACGCACTGCCTCCGCTTCTGAACTGGATCGAGC
>DATEZD010000071.1:0-21390 GCA_035255865.1 Candidatus Udaeobacter sp. | reverse complement strand
CTGGTCAGCGCGCAGCCAGTGCGACTATCATCGCGCCTTAATCACCATGAAGCGCGCCACGATCTTCATATCCATTGTATTCGCAGCGCACGTCATTCGCGCTGCTTCGTTGGAGCACAGCGTGAGCCCGTCGCGCCAGTTCGTCATTTACGGAGCTGACGCGCAATTGCGCGGCGCAGTTTCCAGCGTGGCAGAGCGGACCAAGACCAATGTTCTCGCGCTGTTGCGGCAACGCGACAACTGGATCGTCCCTGTCGTTGTGAATCTACAACCACAGCAGGCGAATCGCCCTGAAATTCCGCTGGCCGACCTCCGATTTAGCCAGACCGGTTTTGGCCTCAAGCTGCAGCTAGACCTGATGATCGCGAAAGACCTCGGTGCATCATTGATGGAGCGCGAACTGCTGCGCGCGATTTTATTGGAAATGATTTATCGAAAAGAATCACACGTCGCGGCCGGTAGCATATTCGTTGAGCCGCCGGATTGGTTGATTGACGGCTTGCTTGCGCTTGCGCCTGGAAGCGATCGCGAACAGTTGGTCGAGGCGCTCACTACCGCGGACAAGACAGACTCGCTGGAGACGTTCCTCCGTCAACGCCGCGGACTTCTCGATTCCGCGGGGCGGACGCTTTATCGCGCATATTCTTTTGCACTCGTGCAAATGCTCACCGCCGGAAAAAATGGCCCTGCGCGTCTGGCACAGTACGTTGGTCATCTATCTAACGCCTCAAACGAGCCGCTTGCCGATCTGAAGGCACAGTTTCCGTTCCTCCTTGGCGATGCGGAGCGAACCTGGCAATTGGCCTTAAGTCGGTTGCGGAATTTGCAGACGTACCGGTTGCTCACCTTTACCGAAAGCGAGCGACGCCTTGATGAATTGTTGCACGTGAAAATCTCAGAAGCGAATAAGCCGGCCAAGCTGGTAAGTCTTGACGAACTTGCGCAGCGCAAGGCTTCTCCGAATGAGAAGGTGGCGCTGAATCAGTTAGGCCATGATTTGCTCTCGTTCGTTGCCGAGACCAATCCGGTTTTGCGCCCGATCGCGCGTGAATACCAGGAGATCATCGCGGTGCTTGCCCGTGGGAAGAGGAAACGAATCGCGAAGCGTCTATCGCGTTTGGAGGCCACTCGCAAACAACTCGCCGCTCGAATGAGTGATATTGACGATTACATGAACTGGTTCGAAGCCACTCAAATGAAGAGGGGCAGCGGGAATTTCACCGATTATCTCAAAGCCGTGGACCAATCGCAGCTCTCACTTCCAAAGCGGCATGACCCTCTTTCAGTTTACGTCGATGCGCTGGAGGACCAGTTCGAAAATTGAGAGCAAATCTGGACAAGCTCTTGCTCATTTCAGCTTTGACGATTAGCTTGAGTAGCGCAGTTGGACGCGCATTTTTCCGTTGATGCAAAAGATTGGTTTCGCAGAGGCCCTCGACTCAATTGTTGCCAGTGACCCACGTTACCAACGGGACGCCTATGCCTTTTTGCGCGACGCCCTCGATTTTACGACCAAACAACAAAAAAAGGTTAAAGGCGTCAGCGTTCGTCATGTGACCGGGCCGGAATTGCTGGATGGAGTGCGGCGGTACGCTCTCAAGGAATTCGGACCCCTGGTGATGACGGTTTTCGACAACTGGGGAATCCATTCCTGCGAGGACATCGGGAACATGGTTTTTAATCTGATCGGCGCTGGGGTATTCGGAAAAACCGAGGAAGATTCAATTGAGGACTTCAAGAACGTTTACGACTTTGAAGAGGCTTTTGTGAAGCCCTTCGTGCCGTCAAAACCAGCGACCACAAAACCTCCGGCGCAATTGCCGGCGCCGAAGCCTGCGGCGTCGAAGAGGTGAATGGCGCGTTAGTGCGCAGCCACAGCGTCGGAAGAAGTCCTCCGCGCGACCAATAAATGACAAAACCCGAATCACGACTAACGAACTAACGTCGAAGCTCGAATGACGAAAAGACGGACCGCGGCGTTCTGGCCTGTTCGAGTTTCGTCATTTTGAACTTTCTTCGTCATTCATTCGTGCTTCGCCATTGCACATCTAAGTAATGTATCGCATACGAGTAGCGAATTTTCTCTCAGCGGCTCTATTGTTTGGCATGGTTAATCTGAAAGCTGCGTCCACAGGCGGGTCATCTACGATCACGTTTCCGCCAAGCACGGCGCAGAAGTGGATTTTACCGAACGGACTGACGATCATCGTTCAGGAAGATCGCAGCGCGCCTGTGGCGAGTGTGCAGGCCTGGTGCGCCACGGGAAGCATCTACGAGGACCAGCATCTGGGCGCAGGCTTGTCCCATATTCTCGAGCACATGCTTTTCAAGGGAACAAAGACCCGATCGACGAATGAGATCGCGCAAAAAATCCAGGACGTCGGCGGATACATCAACGCCTACACATCGTTCGATCGCACGGTTTTTTGGATCGATGTGCCGAAAGATGGCGTGACGACGGCGCTCGACATTTTGGCCGACGCCATGATGAATTCGACTCTGCCGCCCGAAGAATATCAGAAAGAACAGGAAGTCATCCGGCGCGAGTTCGCGATGGGCATGGATGATCCCGATCGCGTGACCGGGCTGGTTCTTTTTGCCAACGCTTACCAGCGGCATCCTTATCGATTCCCGGTAATCGGCGAGCTCGAGATTTATAACCAGCTCACCCAGGAGCAGGTGAAGCAGTATTACAAAACGCGTTACGTTCCGAACAATCTCACGTTCGTTGTCGTGGGAGACGTGAATGCAGAAAAAGTGCGGCAACAGCTCGCCGAACTGTTCAAGCCGTATCCGGAGGAATCGCTCAAGCCGCTGTTTATTCCTGCGGAACCAACGCAACTTGGCCGACGCGAAGTGAATCAAGAGTTTGCCACGGAGCTGACGCACCTCTCGCTCGCGTGGCACATCCCGGAGCTCACAAATCCAGATGTGCCCGCGCTCGATTTGCTCTCAACTATCCTCGGCGACGGGCGCAGCTCGCGTTTGTATCGGCGTGTGCGTGAAGAGGCTGGTTTGGCCTTCAGCATATCGGCATTCTCTTACACACCGGGCGATCCAGGTTTATTTGGCATCGATGCTACTGTCGATCCAAAGAAACGCGAAGCAGCCGAGCAACTCGCGTTGCGCATCGTGGATGAGGTGAAACACGCCGGTGTCACCGCAGAGGAATTGGCGAAGGCCAAGAAAATCATGCTCAGTCATCATCTCGGCACACTGACGACGATGCGAGGCCGAGCCTCGGACATCGGTTCGAATTGGTTGCTCACGCGCGATCTAAACTTTAGCCGGCATTATCTCGATGCTGTGCAGAAAGTGACGCTCGATGATATCAAACGCGTCGCTGCAACTTATCTGACCGAAAACAATCTGACGGTCGTCTCGCTGAATCCAAAGGGCTCGCTGGCCGGGAAAGCCGAAGGCGCGAAAGCAGTTGCGGCTGGTGAGATTCAAAAATTTGATCTGTCGAACGGGCTGCGATTGCTGGTGCGTGAAGATCCTCGCTTGCCCCTCGTGGCGTTGGGCGCGGTTTTTCGCGGCGGCCTTCTGGCAGAGAACCCGCAGGACAACGGCATCACGCGGTTGATGGCCAAGGTGCTGTTGAAAGGAACCAAGACGCGCACCTCTGAGCAAATCGCCAATGAGATCGAAGCCGTCGGCGGTTCGATTTCGAGCGACGCAGGTAACAATAGCTTCAGCGTGTCGGTCGATGTCACCAAGCCCGATGTGAAACTGGGCTTGGACTTGCTCTCAGACGTGTTGCTCAACGCCACGATGCCGGAAAAAGCCATCGCGCGTGAAAAAGAAATCCAGGTCGCCGCGATCCAGCAGGAGGAAGAGCAATTGACGACAGTCGCGCGCAATATCATGCGACAGGCGCTGTTTCCGCAGCATCCGTACGCGCTGCGTTCAAATGGCTCGGTTGAGTCTGTGCAGCGATTGACGCAAAAAGAGTTGCTCGAATTTCGTGATCGCTACGTCGTCGCTAAGAACGGCGTCGTTTTTGTCTTTGGCGATGTGAAGGCGTCCGAGGTAAGACAACTGGTCGAACAAACGCTCACAAAAATGAAGCCCGGCGCGCTTGCCCTGACCGACGCCAAACCTTCCGTGCCGCTGGGTAAACCGGAAACCGTTGAAAGCCACAAGGACAAGGCGCAAGGCGTGATCATGGTCGGGTTCCGCGGTGCGAGTCTGTCCAGTCCCGATCGCTACGCACTGGACTTAATCGACGAGGCGAGCAGCGATCTCGGGTCGCGCTTCTTCATTCGGATTCGCGAGCAAATGGGACTGGCGTATTACGTCGGCGCCGGCCAGATGCAAGGCCTGGTGCCGGGACTTTTTTCATTTTATCTCGGCACCGATCCGCAAAAAATCGAGCCGGTAAAAACGGCGTTGCTCGATGAAATCCATAAGCTGGCCAACGATGGCCTTACTCCTGAAGAATTGACGCGAGCGAAAAAGAAATTGATTGGTCAACAGGAAATCGCGAATCAAAGCAACGACGCTTTCGGTTATCATTGCGCGCTGGACGAGCTGTACGGACTCGGTTTCAACTATTACAAGCGACTCGACCACGACGTGAACGCAGTCACGCTTGATGCTGTTAAGCAAGTGGCTACGAAATATTTTCGCGATCAACCATATGTTTTAGCAACGGTGCGGCCACCACAGAAATAGTTGCCAGTTGAGAGTTGATAGTTGATAGAAACTTGGCTGTCATAGCTATCAACAATCAACCCTCAACTGTTAACCTTCTGAAATGGCTGAAGTCCAAAAAACCACACTGAGCGGCGAGATGACGCAGCGCTTCATCGAATTCGTCGTGATGCATGCGCAAAACGCCGCGCTGTTTCTTGGCCAGATTCCAAATCCAAAAACCGGCGAACCCGAAGTGAACCTGGACTTGGCGAGGATGTTTATTGATCAACTGGCAATGATTCAGGAAAAAACGCGCGGCAACCTGACCAGCGAAGAGGCAAAAGTGTTGAGCAACGCGCTTTCCAATTTGCAAATGGCGTACGTCGAGGTCGCGCGGGAAACGCCCCGCGGCGCGGCGCAGCCCGAGGTGCCGGAAGCCCCGCCACCAAAATCGGCGGAACAACCGTCGGCAGGCACGTCCGAGCCAACAGCGCCAATCACATCAACCGAGTCCGAGACAGAGTCGCGGAAGAAATTCACCAAAAGCTACGGGCCGTAATCGCTGATCCACTCGCGTGTCATCCCGAGTGCAGCGAGGGACCTCACAATCGAAGTTTGGAATCACGCAAACCAATCAGCGTGCTCGATCGGCGTCTGGCGAGATCCTTCACTTCGCTCAGGATGACCGCGCACTGATGCGGAGTGTCGCGTTGCGGCAGGCAGCGGCGAAGGCGTCTTGGAGATTGGATTTCGATTTGCCTTTTGCGAAAATCATTCTGATGGCAGATTTCACCGCGATTTTGAGATCTGCGTCTGTAATCGAGTTAGGTCCAAAGACTCTGTATAAATCTCGTTAGGCAACGCCAGAAGATTCATTTTCGAGGAGAAACGCTACATGGCCAAAAAACCGTCTGCACCAGCCGTCATGCTCAACCTCACCATCGGACACTGGGTTGCTCGCCTCATTTACGTCGCCGCAAAACTCAAACTGGCCGACCTGCTCAAGAACGGTCCGCGGACGACCGCCCAGTTGGCGACCGCCACGGGCGTTCAGGCTCCGGCGCTCTACCGTATCCTCCGTACGCTGGCGAGTGTCGGCGTCTTCGCTGAGACCAAAGGGGGGCGGTTCAAACTGACGCCACTCGCGGCCACCCTCCGGAGCGACGTCCCCGGCTCAATGCGCGCCTGGGCAATCATGGCCAACGAGAAATACACCTGGGACTCCTGGATGGACCTCCTGCACGGCGTGAAAACTGGCGAGATACCGTTTATTAAGGCCCATGGGGTTCACCCATTCGAGTATCTCGAAAAACATCCTGACGATCTCGCCGTCTTTGGCGAATCGATGACGAGCCTTTCCGCGACCGAGAACCCCGCTATTGCGGCCGCCTACAAGTTTTCCGCAATCCAGACGTTAGTGGATGTCGGCGGGGGACACGGCAGTCTCCTGGCAACGATCCTCAAAGCGAACCCAAAGCTCAAAGGCGTGCTGTTCGACCAGCCTTCAGTCATCGCCCGCGCCCGGAAAGATCGGCACGTCACGGCAAAAGGCATCGCGGAACGCTGCACAGTGGAATCTGGAAGCTTCTTCGAGACGGTGCCGGCTGGCGGCGATGCCTACATCATGAAGTACATTCTCCACGACTGGAACGATGAGCAGTGCGTAAAGATCCTCGCGAACTGTCGCGCGGCCATGAACGAAAAGGGGCGGGTCCTCGTCGTGGACAATGTCATCCCTACCGGCAACGACCCGAGTTGGGGCAAGCTCGTGGACATTCAAATGCTCGTCATTGGAGGACGAGAGCGCACGAAGAAGGAATTCGCCGCGATATTCGCGAAGGCCGGCTTAAAGATGACGCGGGTTGTGGCAACCAAATGTCCGCTCAGCATCGTCGAAGGTGTGCGCGCTTGACGATCCGCTTGGGCGTTAGAGCTACCGTTGGCTCGTGCGCGTCGCGGGAGTCGCGGTGCGACGTGGCTTTGCTCGCGCGGTTTTGCGTACGGTGATGGTTCCCTGGGCAGGAGCGGGAGTTGGTGATGCTTCGGCGTACTTTTTTGTCGATGGCCAGATCAAACGCCACGGCTGAGTTTTTATTGTCTCGCTGAATTGTTTGATGTTTTGCCCAGCTGGCTCGAGCTCGGTCGTCGCCACCTTTAATTTTTCTGACGAGCTTCGCAGATTTCGCAGAGTGATCTCGATGTTGTCGTTTTCCGTGAGGTTGGTGCTGATTTTCTCGATGTTTGTCAGCGAATGCGAGAGGGCGCTGTCCGGCGCGGTCAGATCGGTAAGATGTTGGCCGAACGTTTTGAACTGGGTGAGAGCGAGTGTCAGCTCGGAATTTTCGTCGGTGAGACGATTAAGATTTTGCGCCGTCTGCTGAAGATCCTTCATGGTATTGGTGGCTTCGGCTGCCACCGGTTTGATGACTTCGAGCATCTTGGCTGCGGCTTCGCCCAAGTCTGGGGTGCGTTCTCCAGCAAATATCTCGCCGTCCTTCGCGCGGCCGGAACTTTCGTTTCCCTGGGTGATATCGATGGCCATGTCACCCAACAAGCCGAGCTGCATCAATCGCGTCTTCGCGTCGCGATAGACCTTCGCACTCTTGTCCACCTGCACATCCACGCGCACCTCGAATCTTGGTTTGCCCGGGGTCGCGGTTGGACTTGGGCTGGCGTTCGCTTCGGGTGGATTGATCGCCGCGGCCGCTTGCTCTGCCTGTCTTTCTTCTTTGGGCGAGACGGGTGAATAGAGTTTTTGAACCTGACCAATCTTGCGCCCGGCCAACATCACCGGTGCGCCCTGTTTGATGCCGGCCGCGTTGTCGAAGTAAATCTTGTAGGTCACGAGCGGGCGGAACAATCCCGGCGCGCCGAGCAAAACCAAAAGGAACGCGACCACGGCGATCGTGCCGATCACCAGTAAGCCGGTCATGATTTCATTTTTTTGTAATTGCATCGAGGCTGCCTTCCAGAATGGGACCTTCAGTGCTCCCGCTCAAAAACTGAGCGACCACCGGATTTTTGGATTGTTTGAATTTTTCGGGTTCGGCTTCTTCAATGATTTTCCCCTGATACAACATAGCCATTCGCGTGCCGATGCGAAAGGCGGTGTCCATTTCGTGTGTGACGGTGATGGATGTGACCTTCGCTGTATCGCTCAAGCTGATAATTAATTCGTCGATGACGGAGGCGATGACCGGGTCAAGACCGGCTGAGGGCTCGTCAAGAAGGATCAACTCGGGCTCAAGCACCAGCGCGCGCGCAAGGGCGACGCGTTTCCGCATGCCGCCGCTTAGCTCCTCCGGCAACAGGTCCTTGGAATCCTTCATGCCGACAAGATCCAGTTTTTCATCGACGATTTTGTCAATCTCCGCCCGCGATTTGTCTGTGAGCTCTTCGAGCGGCAGAGCGACATTGTCGCGCACATTCCGCGAACTGAGCAGCGCCGAATATTGATACACCATGCCCATGTGCTGCCGGACTGCCTGAAGTTTTCGCCGCTGGAGCCGCGTGATTTCGAATTGCTTGAAAAAAATGGAACCGGAACTGGGGCGAAGCGTGCCGAGAATCAAACGCAATACCGTGCTTTTACCGCTCCCGGATTGGCCCATTATCACCAAACGCTCCTGCGGCTCCACGTTGAGCGAAAAGCCGTCGAGCACTTTTTTTTCTTCAAATTGCATGCACACATCGCGCAACTCGACCATATGCGTGGGCGCGGTCATGTCGGGTAAAATGTGGTGTAAACGACGTTGTATAGCGTATCGAACCCGATCACGGCCGTGATGGCCGTGACGACGCTGGAAGTTGTCGAAGTGCCGACTCCCGCGGCGCCGCCTTTCACAGTCAGCCCGCGATAACAGGCGATCGCGCTAATGAGCAGGCCGAATAGAAAGCTCTTCAAAATGCCGGTGATAATGTCGCGAATCAGCAATGAATCTTTCACAAGATCGAGAAAGTACGGAAAGGCGATGCTGAAATAGGCTTTGCAAACAAGGCTGCTGGCGAATATGGCCGCGATGTTCGATACCGTGGACAGACACGGCATCAAGAGAACCAGTGCGAGCATCCGCGGTGCGACGAGAAAACGCAGAGGACCGATGCCCATTGCCTCGATCGCTTCGACTTCCTCGGACACTTGCATCGTGCCGAGCTCGGCGGTGAAAGCCGCACCGATCCGCGCGGCGAGCATAATGCCGGTGAGAAGAGGCCCCAGCTCGCGCGTGAAACCGATCGCGACTAATCCAGGGATCAACCGCTGTGTGCCGAAGCGTTGCAACTGGTAACCTGTGAGCAGCGCCATGGTGAGCCCGAGGAAGAACGAAACCAGTCCCACCAGTGGCACCGAGTCCACACCGGCGCGTTCCGTGTGCCGGAAAAAACTGGTAGCGCGAAACGGCACTCGCCCGCGCTGGATGCGCTCGAACGTTTCCTCGAACGTGTTCATGGTGAACCAGAACACGCTGCCTACTTCGCGTAAGAAAGTGCGTGCCAAGTGGCCGATTCCCTGGGCAATCAAAACGGGTGGCGGTTGAGCGTTTGCCATGGCCGGGAAACGTGGCCTTACTTATCGATGGGGAAAAGAGCAAAGTTCAGCAGGAAACGCTGCCGCATTTTACTGTAGCCGCTTCCCTGTGGGAAGCGTGGCGCTGATGTGTTTGACGCGCAGGCATCGCGTCGTCCACAAGGCGACGGCTACAGGCCCGGCTTAGCGCACAACGCTTGCATGAAACTTTTCGACGTACAGCCTTTGAACGGTAAGATCGACAACCGTGATAAGGAGCGCAGTCCAACGCGACATGAAATTCTTTCGCATACTGAATTGCTTCTTTGTGATCGCGATATTTAGTGCCGGGGCGCAGGCGCCTGCCCAAGAGAATCAGCCAAACATGGAAACAAAAAAAATTGGCCTCGTGATCCACGGCGGCGCCGGAACCGTTGAGCGCAGCAAGATGACGCCTGAGAAAGAGCGCGAATATGGTGCCGGATTGGAACGCGCTCTGACGGCTGGTTACGAAATTTTGAAGCGCGGCGGGTCAAGTCTCGACGCCACGGAAGCGGCCGTGCGCGTGCTCGAAGACGATCCGCATTTTAATGCAGGTAAAGGCTCCGTGTTCACAAGCGCCGGCACAAACGAGATGGACGCTTCAATCATGGAAGGGAAAACACTCAAAGCCGGGGCAGTCGCCAGTGTGAAACACGTCAAGAATCCAATCGGCCTGGCCCGGCTGGTCATGGAGAAATCGCCGCACGTCATGCTCGATTGCGCGGGAGCGGAAGCGTTCGCGAAAGAAAACGGGATCGAGCTTGTCGATGAAAAATATTTTTTTACGCAGGAACGCTGGGACGCGTTGCAGAAAATTAAAGAAGCGGAAAAGCACGGTGGCGTCGGCGGCAAGAAATTTTTTATCTCCGAAGACGATCGGCATGGCACGGTCGGCGCTGTCGCGTTGGATAAGGGCGGGAATTTAGCCGCGGCGACTTCCACCGGCGGAATGACAAACAAGTTGCCCGGGCGAATCGGCGACACGCCGGTCATCGGCGCCGGCACCTATGCGAACAATCGAACCTGCGCGGTGTCCTGCACCGGTGACGGCGAGTATTTTATTCGCGCCGGCGCGGCGCATGAGGTCTCAACGCTGATGGAATATCGCGGCATAAAATTACAGGAAGCGGCGCAGACGGCTCTGGACGCGGTTAAGAAACTTGGCGGCAGCGGCGGTTTGATCGCCATCGACAAAAACGGCGCAGTAGCTTTGCCATTTAACACAAACGGGATGTACCGCGGCTACGTCGATCCAAATGGCAAGTTTGTGATCGAGATCTACCGGTAGAGATTGTCATGTCGAGTGAAGTCGAGACATCTCTCGCTGTTATAATTAGAGATTCCTCGACCCATTCGACTTCGCTCAGGGCAAGCCTTCGCTCGGAATGACAATCTAATGCTCCCGCCTTTTTCGATCGTTATTCCCTGTTTCAACGAAGAAGGGCGCATCAGCGAAACGCTGCGCGTTACGATCGCGTATCTCGCCACGAACGCGCCGGAAAGTGAATTGATCGTGGTGAACGATGGATCGACGGATGGAACGGGCGCAATCGCGCGCAAAATTTTATCAGAAACGAACATCGCGGCGCGTTTGCTCGAAAACTTTCCAAATCGTGGAAAGGGCGCAGCGGTTCGCTCTGGATTGCTGGCTGCCCGTGAACCGATCGGGCTTTTTTCTGATGCGGATCTTTCCACGCCGATTGAAGAGACGCCGAAACTCATCGAGCCGATTGCAAACGGCGAAGTCGATGTTGCCTTCGGTTCGCGTGCGCTGGATCGCAGCTTGATCGGGATCCATCAGCCGTGGCGGCGGGAACAAGGTGGCCGTGTTTTCAATCTTCTTGTGCGCGTCGCGACCGGTCTGCCGTTTTGGGACACCCAATGCGGTTTTAAAGCGTTTCGGCTCGACGCTTGTCGGCCCATTCTGGAAGCGGCGCGGATCAACGGCTTCGCGTTCGACGTCGAACTGCTTTATCTCGCGCAACGTGCTGGGCTGCGAATCCGGGAGATTCCAGTGCGGTGGAATCACGCTGAAGGGAGCAAGGTCAGCTTTTTCCGCGACAGCCTGCGGATGCTGCGGGAAGTGATCACGCTGCGGATGGCCAGTCATCCCGAACGGACGTGAGGGACTTCTCAAAAGCTGATTGATCACGCAATTTGGGTTTGCGTAATCAGTCCTTCGACTGCGAGGTTCCTCGCTGCGCTCGGAATGACAAAGCTTGTGCAGCGCGTAGATTTAATCGCCCTTTTTCGCGATGCACGTTTTCCAATTTCATCCTGCCGTCGCACAATGGTTCGAGCAAACCTTCGGGTCGCCAACCGAACCGCAACTGCGCGGCTGGCCGGCAATCCAATCCGGCCGGCACGTTCTGATTTCTGCGCCGACAGGTTCCGGCAAGACGCTGGCGGCGTTTCTTGCTTCGCTCGACGCGCTGTTCCGCGAAGGCGTCGAGGCCGAATTGCCGGACGAAATCCAAGTCGTTTACGTCTCGCCGCTCAAAGCGTTGAGCAACGATATTCGCAAAAATTTGCAAGAGCCGCTGGCTGGCATTCGCGCGTTGTTGGGCGAGACGAATGCCCTCGAGATCGATGTGCGAGCCGAGGTTCGCACTGGCGATACGACTGCTGCCCAACGACAGGCGCTGATCAAAAAACCGCCGCACATTCTCGTTACAACGCCAGAGTCGCTATATCTGCTGCTGACTTCGGATTCGGGCCGGCAGATGTTGCGCACGGCGCGAACGCTCATCCTCGATGAGATTCACGCTGTGGTGGACGATCGGCGCGGTGCGCATCTTGCCTTGAGCGTCGAACGTTTGGCTGCCCTAACCCGCCTTCGCCACGGCTACGGCGGGCAGGCGAAAAGTTCGCTGCAGCGAATCGGTCTATCTGCGACGCAGAAACCGATTGAAGAAGTCGCACGCTTTTTGGTCGGCGCTCATGCTGTTGACGATGCTGGTACACCGGATTGCGAAATCATCGATATCGGTCATCGCCGCGAGATGGATTTGGCGATCGAACTTCCGAAGTCGCCGCTTGAAGCGGTAATGTCGAATGAAGTTTGGGAGGAAGTTTATCGTCGGCTCGCTGAGTTGATTCAGGCCCATCGCACGACGCTTGTTTTCGTTAACACGCGCCGAATGGCGGAGCGCGTGACGCATCATTTGAGCGAACTGCTCGGCGCCGATGCAGTGACATCGCATCACGGAAGTCTTTCCGCGAAACTGCGTCTCGATGCGGAAGACCGATTGAAGCGCGGCGAATTGAAAGCGCTCGTTGCCACGGCTTCACTGGAGTTGGGGATCGACATCGGTTCGGTTGATCTCGTGTGCCAACTCGGTACGACGCGCTCCATAGCGACATTGCTGCAGCGGGTCGGTCGCGCCGAGCATAAGCGTGGCGGTCTGCCTAAGGGTTGCATCTTTCCGCTGAGCCGCGATGAGCTCATGGAATGCGCGGCGTTACTGCGTTGCATCCGTCGCGGTGAACTGGATGGCCTCAGCATTCCGGAAAAACCACTGGATGTTCTCGCACAACAAATCGTTGCCGCGGCTTCCATCGAAGACTGGGATGAAAATGAATTCTTCGAGCTCGTCCGTTCAACGTGGCCGTATCGAAATCTCGCACGCGAAGAGTTCGATGATGTCGTGAAGATGCTCAGCGAAGGTTTCAGCACAAAACGCGGCCGACGTGCAGCGTTGATTCATCACGATGCGGTGAATCATCGAATCCGCGCTCGGCGCGGTGCGCGATTGACTGCACTCACGTCCGGTGGCGCGATTCCTGACAATGCGGATTATCGCGTGGTTCTCGAACCATCGGAAACTTTCATCGGCACAGTGAACGAAGATTTCGCCGTTGAAAGTCTGGCGGGCGACATTTTCCAATTGGGCAATGCGTCATGGCGAATTTTGCGCATCAACTCTGGTGTGGTTCGCGTAGAAGATGCGAAAGGTCAGCCGCCGGGAATTCCATTTTGGCTGGGGGAAGCTCCGGCTCGCACGTCGGAGGTGTCACGAGCTGTTTCTGATTTACGAGCGGAAATCGAAAAGGAGTTGTCTATAGGGGAAGCTGTGAGCTTCCCCTACAAAATTAATGAATGGCTGGCTAACGAATGGCATTTGCCGCAAAGCGCTGCCGAACAGATCGCCGACTATTTCGCAGACACGTATCGATCGCTCGGCGCAATTCCGTCGCAGCAAATTCTGGTGATGGAGCGTTTCTTCGATGAGTCGGGTGGAATGCAACTCGTTTTGCATACGCCGTTCGGCAGCCGAATCAATCGCGCATGGGGCCTGGCGCTGCGGAAACGTTTTTGTCGTTCGTTCAATTTTGAGCTGCAAGCAGCGGCGACGGACGACGCCATCGTGATTTCGCTCGGCACACAACATTCGTTTCCGCTTGAGGAAGTTTTTCGTTATCTGAATTCTAAAACGGTTCGCGACCTGCTGGTTCAAGCATTGCTCGATGCGCCGATGTTCACTATTCGCTGGCGCTGGAACGCGACCCGTTCGCTTGCGGTGCCCCGGTTTCGCAGTGGCGCAAAAATCGCCGCGCCATTGCAACGCATGGAATCCGAAAATCTTTTGGCGGCCGTTTTCCCCGACCAACTCGCCTGCCTCGAGCATATCGTTGGCGACCGCGAAATTCCGGACCACCCGCTGGTGAAGCAAACAATCGACGATTGCCTGACCGAAGCGATGGACATCGATGGATTGGAAGAATTGTTGCGCAAGATCGAACGCGGTGAGATCCGCTGCATCGCACGCGATTTGCCGGAGCCATCACCGCTCGCGGCTGAGATTTTGAACGCGCGGCCTTATGCGTTTCTCGATAATGCGCCTCTCGAGGAGCGTCGCACCCAGGCGGTTTACACGCGGCGCGCTTCCGAGCGCAACGGGAACGACGGTCTGGGAATTCTCGATGTGGCGGCAATCGAGAAGGTGCGACGCGAAGCATGGCCCGTAGCAACTGACGCCGACGAATTGCATGATGCGCTCATGCTGCTCGGCGTGATGACGCCGGAGGAAGTGCAGCGAACGTCGAGTGCCGAAAGTGCAGAACAGCTTGTGAGGAGGCTCGTGGATGAAAGTCGGGCGACGCGCTTGCTTGTCCTGGCGCAAAATCCGAATGACCGCGAGGTTTTGGAGTGCGGCACTGCTGTGCCGCTTTCAAATGGTGAGGAAGACTCGCAAAAGCGCCCGAGCACCGGCGCAGTCCAAGACGCTGGCGCGACAAAGACATTCTGGATCACTGCGGAACGGCTTCCGATGATCCAAGCGATTTACCCAAACGCGCTCGTCCAGCGCGACTTGATCGTTCCTGAGGCGCTGCGTGGAAAGAATTGGGAACGAGCCGACGCAATTCGCGAACTGGTTCGCGGAAGAATGGAAGTTTGCGGGCCAGTTACTGCCGGGGAGCTGACAGACATCTTGGAGCTATCGCGTTCAGAAATTGACGCGGCATTGCTGGGCCTCGAAGCAGAAGGATTCATTCTGCGCGGAAGATTTCAACCCGGCACAACCGAACAGGAATGGTGCGACCGTCGATTGCTGGCGCGAATTCATCGGCTCACAATCGACCGGTTGCGTGCTGAGATTCAGCCGGTCTCGGTTCAGGATTTCTATCGCTTTCTGTTCGCGTGGCAGCGTGTGGATGTCGAACGTCGCGTCGAGGGTGCCGAAGGATTGCAATGGGTTCTCGAACAACTCGATGGTTGCGAGTTGCCGCTGGGTTCGTGGGAATCGACCGTGCTCAGCGCACGCGTCAGTGATTACGATCCAGAATGGCTTGATCGGCTTTGCTTTTCAGGTCGCGTGGGCTGGGGACGATTAAGTTCCCCGCAACACCCGAACGCGCGCACGATTTCGCCGTTACGGACGAGTCCGATTGCGCTTTACCAGCGGGAGAATCTCCAGGACTGGCTGATGCTGGCTGAGGCGAATTCCGCGATGGAACTTTCAATCGTTAATCAGGCCGTGCTCGATGCACTGAAAAGCGGCGGTGCGCTCTTCTTCACCGAGTTAGTGCGATGCAGTAGCCTGCTACCATCGCAAGTTGAAGATGCTTTGTCGCAGCTCGCTGCGCTCGGTCTGGTGACTTCGGATAGCTTCGATGGTTTGCGTGCTCTGCTCGTCCCGTCAAACAAACGGCCCACGTTCGCCACAGCGAATCCGTCCCGCGGCGGATTTGGCCGAAACGTCGGAAAACGCCGGCGCAAAACGAACGTGGCCAGCATTGAATTTGCAGGGCGGTGGTCGTTGTTGAGAACGCAATGCGAAGGCCAGAATTCGGCAAGCGAAGCGCTTGCCCTACAACGGGGCGCGATGGCGCAATTTTGTAGGGCGGGCGCTCCGCCTGCCAACCGCGACGCAGCCATCGAAAAGTTTGCGCGAGCGTTGCTGCGCCGCTACGGCGTGGTATTTCGCCGTTTGCTCGAGCGCGAAAGTTTCCCGATTACGTGGTACGAACTGGGGCGAATTTATCGCAGGTGGGAGGCGCGTGGCGAGATTCGCGGCGGCTATTTCGTCGCGGGGATCAGCGGTGAACAGTTCGCATTGCCCGAAGCTATTGGCTTGTTGCGTTCCATTCGCAAGACGCCGCCAAACGGCGAAGTGATCACGCTGAGCGCTGCGGACCCGTTGAATTTGCAAGGCATACTGACGCCTGGATCAAGAATCGCAGCGCTTACGGCCAATCGCATTTTGTTCCGTGATGGATTGCCAATCGCGGCGCTGGAGGCCGGCGAGGTTCGAAAAATCTCCGATGCAGCCATTTCCGACTTGGAAATCGAAAGGGCGCTAAAAGTAGGAAAGCTGCGTCCGTCGTTGCGGCCGTACTACAAATAGAAATCGGCGCGGTCTGCTGTAGCCGCTTCGCTGTGCGAAGCGCGGCGCTGAATTGTTTGCCTCGCTGGGCTCACGCGTCTCACAGAGACGCGGCTACAAATTATTTCTTAACGACCTCGGCGTTCTCGATCATTGCGATGCCGCCGCGCTCAGCCAGCTTGCCTTTTACGGTGACGTTTTTGCCACACAAATCGGCAAGTTGATCGTTAATCGGCTTGTGTTCGCCGACGACCAGATACGCTTTGCCCTCGCTAACGATGCCGACTGGACCGCCGCTCCTGATGCATTTCGCCCCGCAAGATTGCCCATGTTTCTCGCCCACGGCGTTATGATCGACGTAACACATCATATCGACTACTTCGCCCGTGATTTCTTTCGAAGCACCCGCTTCTGCACCGTGCTCGTGTTCCTGTGCGATCGCCAGTGGCACGGTCGCCAGCGCTGCGATGAATGTCGCAGTCACTGCAACTCTCAAGACGGTAGGTTTATTATTTGTTGAATTAAACATGGAACAAATGTGGGCTGCTTGGCGCGTTGGTCAATTGTAGTCGCTTCACTATGCGAAGCGCGGCACTGAGTTTGGAACGCGCGCACAGCGCCGCCCGCAGGGCGGCGGCTACAGGTAATTCTCGATCAAATCGGCGAACTGATCGAAAAAGTACGTGGCATCGTGTGGGCCGGGGGCGGCTTCCGGATGATATTGCACGCTGAAGATCGGCAATTCTTTGTGGCGCATTCCCTCGACCGTGCCGTCATTCAAATTGATGTGTGTTAGTTCTACATTGGGGGGAAGCGAGTCCGCATCTACAGCAAATCCGTGATTTTGCGCAGTGATGGCCACTTTGCCGGTGCGCAAATCCTTTACCGGCTGGTTGGCGCCGCGATGGCCGAACTTCAACTTAAACGTCGATCCGCCGAACGCGAAGCCGAGAACTTGATGTCCGAGACAGATGCCAAAGATCGGTTTTTTCCCTATCAAATCGTGCACGGTTTTGTGCGCGTATGGAAGCGCGGCTGGATCGCCAGGGCCGTTGGAGAGAAAAATCCCATCTGGATTCAACGCCAGCGTTTCGTCGGCAGTTGTCGTTGCAGGGACAACAGTAACTCCAAAGCCTTTCTGCCGCAGTAGCCGGAGAATGTTTTCCTTGATGCCGTAGTCGTACGCTGCGATTCGAAATCGGATAGGCGGAAGCGCTGGTTCGCTGCCTTCATTCGACGGTTGGCGGATGGACCATGGCGCGCTGAGCTTATCTTCCGGGTCCCAGCGGTAAATTTTCTTTGTTGAGACCTCGCGCACATAATCCATTCCGATCACGCCCTCGCCCTCAATCGCCCTCTGTGTCGCTTCTTTAGGAGAAATCTCTTCCGTCGTCAGACAAGCCTTCATCGCGCCGCGGGTGCGCAAATGCCGCGTAAGAGCGCGGGTGTCGATACCTTTCGCGCCGGGGATATTCCATTTTTGCAAATATTCGTCGAGTGACATTTCGGAGCGCCAGTTGCTTGGGACTTCGGTCAATTCTTCAATGACGAACCCGCGCACATGCGGTGAGCGGCTTTCCTGATCGAGCGAGTTGATCCCGTAATTTCCGATCAACGGATAAGTCATCGCCACGATCTGTCCGTGATACGAGGGATCCGTCAGCACCTCTTGATAGCCGGTCATGGCGGTGTTGAAACAAATTTCACCGACGCGTGTGCCGGTCGCGCCAAAGGATTCGCCCTCGAAATATCGGCCGTCTTCGAGTGCTAGGAGTGCTTTCATTAATTTGAATTGCCCAACGTTCAACGTTCAACGTTCAACGCTCAACTAAAAATCCTCTGAATTGAGGCGTTCGATGTTGGACGTTGGGCGTTGGATGTTTGCTTCTTCGTCCAAAGAAGCTACGGGCGCGGCGGTGGACTAGGGCGAGGCCGCGGCATCGGACTCCTCCTTGGAGCAGGTGTTGGACTTGGCGTAGGTGTTGGAGTTGGAGACACAGTTGTCGTCGGCGTAGGCGTCGCTGTTGGACCAACCGTGGGTGTAGGCGTGGGGGTAGGCCCCGATTGCGCGCAGTATCTTCCGCCGGTGTTGAAGTAGTCGTTGGAACTAGCACCGCCCCAGACGATCATTTCACTGCCACTCCAGATGGCGGTGTGAGAATCTCGGGCAGCGGGCGCGTTCGTCGTGCTGGTGCTTGCCCAGCTGTCGGTGTTGGGATTGTATCTTCCCCCGGTATCCAAATCACTGCTGCCGTTATTACCACCCCAAATGATCATTTCACTGTTGCTCCAGACTGCTGTATGATGGCCTCGGCCTTCAGGCGCGTTAGTGGTGCTGGTAGTTGCCCAACTATCTGTGCCGGGACTGTATCTTGCGCCGGTGTTCAGATCGGCTGAGTTTCCGACACCGCCCCACACGATCATGTTACTGCCAGTCCACACGCTTGTGTGACCCTCGCGGGCAGAAGGGGCGTTGATGGTGCTCGTGCTTATCCAACTGTTCGTACCTGGATCATATCTCCCACCGGTGTTCAAATCGCCTGAGAAACTATTGAACCCGCCCCACACGATCATTTCGCTACCCGTCCATACCGCCGTGTGATCGTCTCTGCCATCGGGCGCATTGGTTGTGGTAGTCCCCGTCCAACTGTTGGTGCTTGGATTGTATCTCCCTCCGGTGTTCACATAGCTATTACCATCATATCCGCCCCAGACTATCATTTCGCCGCCAATCCACACTGCCGTGTGAAAATACCGGCCAGAAGGCGCGTTCGTGGTACTGGTCGCCGTCCAATTGTTCGTACCTGGGTTGTATCTTCCACCGGTGTTCAAAAAAAACGGGGAATTAATTCCTTCTCCGCCCCAGACGATCACTTCACTGCCGGTCCACACCGCCGTGTGATGGTATCGGCCATCAGGTGCGTTGGCAGTGCTGGTAGCCGTCCAACTATCGATGCCTGGGTTATAGTTCCCGCCAGTATTCAAGAACCCGGAAGAATCATCTCCGCCCCATACGATCATTTCACTGCCCGTCCACACCGCGGTATGATCGGCTCGGCCATCGGGCGCCCCGGTACTCGTCCAACTGTCTTCGCTCGGGTCATATCTGCCGCCAGTGTTAAACTCGCTTGGTATGTCTTGTCCGCCCCAGACGATCATTTCGCTACCGGTCCAGACTGCGCTGTGCTGAGAGCGGCCAGATGGCGCATTGGCAGTCGTAATAGCTGTCCAGATGTCCGTGTTAGGGTTGTACCTTCCACCGGTGTTAGGGTCGTTGTTGCCGTCATAACCTCCCCAGATGATCATTTCAACGCTGGTCCACACGGCGGTGTGGCCGGTTCGTGGAGTAGGCGCATTGGCGAGGATGGTAGCTGTCCAAGTGTCTGTGTTGGGGTTGTACCTTCCGCCGTGGTTTGTAACAAAAAGGCCATCAAACCCTCCCCAGATGATCATTTCAACGCCGGTCCACACGGCGGTGTGGTCGGCTCGTGGAGTAGGCGCATTGGCGAGGCTGGTAGCTGTCCAAGTGTCCGTATTCGGATTGTATCTCCCACCGGTGTTCAGATAGTTAGGGGCAAAGGTAATGCCTCCCCAGACGATCATCTCGCTACCGGTCCAGACTGCGCTGTGCTGAGAGCGGCCAGACGGCGCGCCGAGGGCGGCTGTGGCTGTCCAGCTATCCGACTTAGGATCATATCTCCCGCCTGTGTTCACATCAGGATAGCCACCCCACACGATCATCTCGCTGCCAGTCCAGACCGCCGTGTGTGCCCTTCTCCCAGGGGGCGCATCGGCAGTGCTAGTAGGTGTCCAGCTGTCCGTGTTCGGGTCGTATCGGCCCCCCGTGTCCAAGTCAGTGGTGCCGTCATAGCCGCCCCACACAATCATTTCCGTGCCTGTCCATACCGCTGTGTGTAAGCTTCTCGCCGTAGGCGCGTTGACGCCACTAGTAGGCATCCAGCTGTCCGTGCCCGGATTGTAGCGCCCGCCCGTACTGAAAAAGATGAAATTGAAAACTTGCCCGCCCCAAATGATCATTTCATTGCCTGTCCACACAGCCGTGTGCGAGTGTCGGGCATCTGGTTGCCCCCTAATAGCCGTCCAAGTGTCATCAATGCAGCCGCCATCCGATATTTGCGGAAGCGTATAGTTGCTCCTTGGCGTCGTCATTGCGGCAGGCCCTTGGTTTTCAACTCTGGCCAGCCAGGATTCCAATGGCTCTTTCAGCCATGAAACGGTAGCGAGTTTTAAGTGGTCATTAGCTTTGTTAGACACTGCCACCGCATAGTAGCGTTCCTTGTCTTCCTGCAATGAACTAAGTAATCCCGTTTTGATCTGCGGCACCGGACGGCTCTTAGCAGGCGACACGCCTGCCGCTACAGCACAATCCTTGAACATTGCCGCCAGCTTTTGCACAGTTTCGTTCCAGTCACGGCTGTTTAAGTTCGCGCGATGCTCAGGGCTTAGATTAACTTCCTCGCGGGAAACGTCGCTTTTTACCAATTGGATTTCAGCGTACTTCCCACTGAGTTGTTTCATCTCCTCGACAGCCCGATGCGCGCGTAAATCCGCTTCCGCGCTCTGCTTTAGTTCGCCGTGAATTCGTTGGTCCCAGGCATACCAGTTTGTGAGCAAACGATCAGCTAACGCTGGCCTGGCCAAGCACTCCGCGATAACAAAGGGATCGTTGCCTAAGGCTTCGAACAATTCGCGCAATACCTCAGGCTGCCTAGTGTGCTTTGCCATGCGCTCCATTTCAGCCTGTAACTGCTCAGAAGTAATCGGTCGTTGCCAGTAATCCTCCAGCGCTTGGGATTTGCGCAGATAATCAGCGACTTTCTTTTCCAGTTGCGCGTGCGACATCACAGCATCCAGTGATGGCTTGGAATCGCGGCGTTCCTTTGGCCAAACGCGATAACGCCAATAGATTTCCTCAATCGCTCGCTGGTAAGCTACTCGTTCCGCAAAAGTCAGCGTTCTTGGCGAAACCGTCGCTGGGGCCTCGGCACGGAAGCAAGGCACGAGCGTTCCACTCACCAATGAACAGGCAGCGGCTGCGCAAACGAGGAGAGCGGTCAAACGCCGCCGCCAAAGCAAGCGAGGTTGAGACGTGCATCGTTCCTTCATTAGAATCCTGATCACCTCCGACTGTGTCCGCTGCATCAGCGTTTCAAAACTTCAATGTCCTCGCCCCAAACCGGCTCCTCGAGTTGCAATGCCGAGTCGTCCAGCTCGGTGCGATTAAATTTCTCATATTGCGCTGAGACATCTGGCCACGGCCGCAACCGGAGCTTGACCCGATCGCCCGGCCGCAACCGCGCGGCAGATGTCCACTCATTGTCGCGCATGCTCCACAAATACACGACAGCCTGGGCATGC
>DATEZD010000070.1:0-2817 GCA_035255865.1 Candidatus Udaeobacter sp. | reverse complement strand
CTGCGCCAGTTTGGATGGCAGGAAATATGAACTCACCCGTTTGCGCAGGTCGCGCGCCTTACCCACGTAGATGACGCGATTAAACCGGTCACGCATCAGGTACACCCCAGGCTTGTGCGGCACCTCGTGCACTTTCTTCTGCAAATCGGGTTTCCCTTTTCTTGGTACCATTGTCGACAAGATCGACAATCGCGCCGCAAAAATTGTAGGGCAAGCGCTTCGCTTGCCGCCATAGAAAGGATGGGCAGGCGGAGCGCCTGCCCTACAACTGTTTCGATGAAAACCTACGAAAATGATCGCCGTAGTAGCCACGGCCCACTGGGCCGTGGCAATCACGGGAAAAGCAGTCGAGATGAACCGGCCACACGCCGGTGGCTACAGGATTTATGAAATCGCGTACAAAAAAAGCGCCCGCGAAATTTCTCGCGGACGCTCTAATTTTAGCGGAAACGATTACGGTCTCGTCGTAGTGGTGGTAGTCGTTTCCTCGCGTTTGATAACAGCGGCAGGCTGCGCCAACACTACTTTGCGCACCACCACCCGGTCGCCCACCGTTGAATAGTAAACAGTTGCCGGCATGTCTGGACGGACTGCCGACCAACTCACAACGCGACCTTCCGGATCTACAATGGTCGTCTCTTTGGTATAATAATACCGCACTGGAGCCGCACCGGACGCCGTTCGGAACATGAGATAGTCCGAGTCGGGCGTGTAGGTTACGATCGTGCCCGCCGCGGTGGTCGTTGCCTGCTGCGTTGTGGTCGTGCCGGTCACAGGGTCTGTCGTAGTTGTCGTTGTTGTAGTCTGTGCCAGCGCCATACTCACCGCTACCGCGCAAAGCGCGCCTGTGGCCAATATTTTCGTTAATCTGGTTTGTTTCATATTTGTCCCTCTGCTTTGATTAAATGGATGTTCTCCATCGTGTATGTCTCCGGCCATCTAAGGCGGGAGTTTCTTCAGTTACGTCCTCGTATCGTAAATTCGGCCTTGTGTGGTCGTCTGCCCGGGCGTAAACCCATCTCCCTTGCGAGGGCAACGTAACGCGACGCCCATGCAAGCTTTACCCGGTTTCCGCGATTTCCTGCCCGAGGAGTGCGCGAAGCGCAATTACATATTCGCCCGCTGGTGCAAGGTCGCCAGGCGGTATGGTTTTGTCGAATGGGAAGGCCCTCCTCTGGAGCCAACCGATCTTTATAAAAAGAAGAGTGGCGCAGAAATTGTCGATCAACTTTTCAACTTCAAAGACAAAGGTGACCGCGAAGTCGCGCTGCGGCCCGAGCTGACGCCCACGCTCGCGCGCGTGATTGCGGCGCATGAGCGTGAATTTAAAAAACCGATCAAATGGTTCTCGATCGGCCAATTCTTCCGCTACGAAAAACAGCAGCGCGGCCGTCTGCGCGAACATTTTCAGCTCAATTGCGACATCATTGGTGAGACGGATCTCGCGGCCGACATCGAATTAGTTGCGCTCTGCATCGATATCTTGCGTACTCTCGGCTTGACGGAAAAAGATGTCGTCGTCCGGATCAGCGACCGCGAATTTTGGACGGATTTTCTGCGCGACAAAGGCGTGCCGCCCGATTCCTGGGACGAATTGCTTCAAATCATCGATAAATCCGGACGCGAAGCGCGCGAGAAGACAGCACAGAAACTCGGCAATCTGGCCGACGGAGTTTTTGCGACTTTAAAAAGCGGCGGCAAGAGCGAAAAACTCGATCAACTGATCGGGGGCCTGCGCGCTCGCGGGCTTGCCGATTTTGTCCAGATCGATGTCGGAATTGTGCGCGGCCTGGCCTACTACACCGGCATTGTATTTGAGGTGTTCGATCGCGGCGGAAAACTCCGCGCCATAGCCGGTGGCGGACGATACGACAATTTGATCGCGCAACTCAGCGACGCTGCCGTCTCACTGCCGGCGCTCGGTTTCGCTATGGGCGACGTCGTGCTCAGCGAATTAATCAATGAAATCGCGCGCGCCCGTGAAGCGATGCAGAAAGCAATTGCGAACGACCGCAAGATCGACATCTACGTCGTGATCGCGAAGGAACAACGCCGCGCCGATGCGTTGACACAAATCCAGCAACTTCGTGACCGCGGCTACCGCGTCGATTACCCACTCACACCGACAAAAGTTGCCCGGCAATTCCAAGCCGCCGAAGACGCGGGCGCATCGCTTGCCCTCCTCTACGGTGACGAATGGCCCAACGTTAAAATAAAGAATATGGCAACGGCTGAGCAAGAACTCGTGCCGCAGGATCGCCTACTTGCGCACTTGCAAGCGCAATCCAGCTTGTCATCCTGAGCGGAGCACAGCGGAGTCGAAGGATCCCGCGATTTGACCGTGGGTCTGGCAACGGGATTCCTCGACTTCGCTCGGAATGACAAAAAAATGTTTCGCACACACGATTGCAATTCACTTCGTAAAAGCGACATCGGCAAGGAAGTCACGCTTGCCGGCTGGGTAAATGTCACGCGCGATCATGGCGGCGTGATTTTTATTGATCTGCGCGATCGCGAAGGGTTGACGCAGGTTGTTTTTCGCCCGGAAGAAAACGCCGAACTGGCAAAGGAAGCGCACACGCTGCGCGGCGAAGACGTGATCCAAGTTTCGGGCCGAGTCGCCGGGCGTCTGCCGGGAACGGAGAATCCAAACCTCGCGACAGGCGACATTGAAATCATTCCCCGCAAGCTGCGCATTTTGAATCGCGCCGACACGTTGCCGTTCCCAATCGATACCGAGCCGCAGAACGAGGATTTGCGAATGACGCACCGCTATTTGGATCTGCGGCGGCCGCGTCTCGCGCGTAATTTACGGGT
>DATEZD010000069.1:0-4884 GCA_035255865.1 Candidatus Udaeobacter sp. | reverse complement strand
AAAGACCCAAAATGGAAGCCGACCAGCGAGCAACAGATTCTGGATGACTACAAGAAATACATCCATCAGATGGAGCCGAAGCTGCCGGAATTGTTCGGATTGTTGCCGAAATCGCCGGTGACGGTGGAACCGATCCCTGATTTCGCAAAAGCCGCCGCGACCCATTACGTCCTGGGCACGCCGGATGGGAAACGTCCGGGCCGCGTCGTTGTTGCCGTCTCTAACCCGAGCAAGCGCACCCTGGTGACGGATGAAGCCGTTGCCTATCACGAAGGCGTGCCCGGTCATCACATGCAGATCAGCATCGCCCAGACGTTGGAAGGCTTGCCGAAGTTTCGGCTGCACGGTTTTTATCCCGCATATGCCGAGGGTTGGGCGCTCTATTCCGAGGTGTTAGGCAAAGAGATCGGTTTTTACCAGGACCCGGTGTCTGACTACGGCCGGTTGAATTCGGAAATGCTTCGCGCCGTCAGGCTGGTGGTCGATACCGGGATTCACGACAAAAACTGGAGCCGCCAGCAGGTGATCGATTACATGCACGCCAACGACATCAACGACGCGCTGGCGCAGACTGAAGCGGACCGGTACATCGCCTGGCCCGGGCAAGCGCTCGCTTACAAGATGGGTCAGTTAACCATTCTCAAGCTGCGCAATGAAGCGAAGACGCAACTCGGAGAAAAATTCGATCTCAAAAAATTCCACGATGAACTTTTGAACGGTGGCTCGATGCCGTTGGACCTGCTACAAGAAAGAGTGGAAGCGTGGATCAAAAATCAAGCCGCGCAAAACCAACAAGCGAAAAACCGAGAGTGAACGTCGAATAGCTTGCTCAGCCTGCCTAGAGTTTACTCGCCGCGGCGAGCGCCGGCTGTAGCGTGCGCTGCCTGCTCGCGAACGTCTTCGGAGTCCCAGCGCAGAACGAAATTAATTTTGGATTAACTCCGCTGAGGACTCGCCGCGGCGAGTAAGCTCTGGACAATACAGAGCAAGAGAGTGGCACCGATTCTTTGGGCAACTTCGCAGTGATTCTTGTGTTCAATCGGCCAAAGAACAGGAGGGACATCCGATCATGGTGAAGAAACTTATTGTGATAGCATTAGCGGTGTTGGCATTCGGGTTTGCGTCTGCTCTGCGCTCGAATGCAGGCACCGAAGTGATTGAGCCTTACAGCGCTCCGGCGCCGCGGTACAATTACGCGCCACCACCACCGCGCCCGATCGTGTACGCTCCTCCTTTGCCGGTGTTTGGCGTCTTCGTTGGTCCGAGGTATGGCTATTACGGACGGGGTTACGGGTACTACGGTGGCCGCCGGTTCTACGGCCGACACGCTTATTGGCGTTCTCATCATCACTGGCATTAAGCAAAGATCTGTAGCCGCTGGCGTCGACTGCGGCATTACGTTGGTTGCGTCTGCTGTAGATCAGTACCTGTCGCTTTGGACAAAAAGTAGTGTTTGCTCGCCATCGCGAGTGGCGAGCTGCGTTGGCTCTAGCGTGGGCAGGCGGACACTACAGCGTCTTTCCTGCCATCTAGGAAAGTGCAAAAAGTGAGGATTGCAGGGCATCGTAGGTGAGATAAATCTTCTCCCGGTTTGGGTTTGTCGGTCAGGTAGGCGGTGACCACAAACGCGTCGTTCTCAAGGTATTTAACCACAACGCACAGCCATTTGCCACCCACCATTGTCTGCGTGTAAAACTCATAAAATGATAACACCGCCTCGTCCGAACGCGATCGCTTCACTAACTGTGGCTGATCCAAGACGCGTTCAATTTCGTTGCCCATCTCCTTCATTTCGGGGCGCTCAAGAAATTCACGGCACATTCTGCTCATTCCCGGAACATCATCAGTGGAACACCTGAGAGAGAATGTTGCTGGCCCTAGCCTTCAATTGCCCGACGATGCCCTCCAAGAATTGAACCACCTCGCAGGCTAAGACCACTCGAGCGCGCCCAAATAATTAGTGCGAACCCGACTGCCTAAAAGATCTAAGCCGGCAGTTCCAGCCCGTAGAGGCGTTTAAATAGTTCCCGTCTTTGGTCCACCTTGGGCAAACCCGCCGGGAGCGACGCCTTCAATATTTCGATTGCAGCGTCGAACATTTGCGCGCCCATCACGAACCGCTCGTCGGGTGGTCGCGACATAATTTGCTCGCGGACCTTCTCCTTTATTTCTGGCGCAGTGTCAGTCATGCAAACACTCTTGAAATAAGCTATCCAGTCCCAACTGACGCGTCCAGCCCCTCAAGTATCCTTCATCGTAGCCGGTGGCGAGGAGATTTCTCACATCGCCCAGTTGAATCTCGGAGTGAGAATCTTTTGCCCAAAACAATTTTGAAATTATCAAGTCCTCTTTGCTCACAATATAAGTGGTGAAATCGAGGATAGACACCTTTTGCCGCCGCTCGAACTCGACCTTTCGGTATTCGTTCTGCTTGCGGACGATACAGTCCACTTTGATCACGCTTTCGTGGTGGATCAGATTAAAGATCGATTCGTGCTCGATCGACTCGCGAATGCTCTCTTTGCTCACGTAATATTCCGGCTCAAACAGGGCCACGACTGGTTCCACGTCATTCGGTTTTATCGCGACCACAACGTCGATGTCGCGGGTCATCCGCGGCTGCGCGTAATAATTCATCGCCATCGAACCGGTGAGCATGTAACCGATTCCGCTCTGCTCGAATTTGTTCGAAACATCACGCACGATATCAATTTCGGTCGCCACTCCTTCACACTAAGCGAATGGAGCTTTCGGGAAAAGCGATCCCGCACCTGCGGGACCGCGAGGGCAGCGGTCGAGTCGAGCGGGAGCGAGCGAGATACAATGGAGCGACTGGGGTGAGCGACATGGCCGGTAAAGCCGCGAAGGTAGCGGTCGAGTCGAGCGGGAGCGAGCGAGACACAAACATTGCGTACGATGTCGATCTGACTTGCCACGCCTGTCATCTCAGATTTCCATGGGCTCGCCAAAGCCTTGGCGTAGGTGGCTGACCTCCTGCTTTCTCACCCCTGGCCGACTGTCTTCCTTCGACATTCGACATTCGTCATTCACTGCACATTCTGCTCATTCCCGGAACATTATCAGTAGAACACCTGAGAAAGAATGTTGCTGGTGCTGGTCTTCAATTGCCTCAAGAGGCAATTAAGGAATTGAATCATGCCGCCCTGCGGCAATCCAACAGTCGGCCACATTATTGATGAACTAGCAGGAGCCTAACGCCATCGCCGGCTAAAACGTCAGATCGGCTCACTCTGCCAAGATCATTCGCAATGGGAAAGCCCGGCCATGCGGGAATCCGATCTGCGAGTGATTGAGCGTCTCTGGCCAATTTTCTTTTTTTCCCTGCATCAACTGTTCCCTGGCGGGCCGTAGATCAGGAGGGATTCGAAATGATCGTGACTGCTCCCGGGCGCAACGATTCAATCTGCTCCAGCACTTCTTTTATCAGCGGCAGCGTTTCCGCCAGCCGTGTGCTTCCAGCTCGCAGGACTCCAACCGCAACATCCGCCGCCGGCAGGTGTTGCTGGAATTGCAAATTTCGATCGCCTGTGATGAAAACGTCGAACCGCTTCTGCCGCATCTTGTCCAGCAACTCACCATTCTTAATACCGCTCCAACCCATCCGCTGCACCGACGTGCAAAAAATGCCCGCGTAGTGCGCGGCCGAGCCGCCAGTTGAGGCACTCATCGATGAGCACTCTCACACCGTTGCGAGCATTCGCAGTTTGGCGGCCTCAATCACTGCGATCACCTGTTCGCGGTTCACGGAAGGAAATCCGTCGAGGAAATCTTCGATCGATTCGCCACCTTCCAGGGAATCGATCAGGTTCTGCAACGGAACGCGCGTTCCGACAAACACGGGCGTGCCGCCCATGATTTCGGGATCGGAATGAACGACGCCTTTGAGATCGTTAGCGCTCATAGTCGAAACGTAGCGCAATCAGCGATCATCGGCGAGCACCAATCGCCGGAGTGGTTACTGCCCTTCAACCGTCACCCATCATAAGCGCTCCTGACTCGCCGTAGTCCCGCGCGTGCGGGACGAAGGCGGGTAGAGGCAGGCGTGTCGCCTGCGGTTATCTGGGGAGCGCGCGCGTTTAAATGCCAAGCCAATGAGTGTGGCATTGGCGACTGTACATGCGATTTGCGAGTGTTATGGAGGCGAAAGAGAACAACGCTGACGTTCCGTTCTCGCGATAGCGCCAAAATCTCGCCAAAATCCAGATCGAACGTCAGGAGGATTCTGCTTTCAGTCGCCGCCTTAAAAAAGATATCGCCGTCCGGCATCCGCTGTAGTCCTTCTTCGCGCAGATGCTTTACGTCGTGGCCCTGTGCTCGCAACCACTCGACGATTCGCATCGCCACGCCCATGTCGGCGAGGAACCGCATTGCTTCTATCCGTTCAAGCCGGAAGGATTTCTTCCTGAGCCAGCCAGGCAGCGTATTCCAGCGCCTGCTGTACATCTGCCTTTTCCAAATCAGGATACTCCACGAGCAGCTCCTCAGTAGTCGCACCGTGAGCAAGCTGGCCAACGATGACAGAGACAGGAATTCGCATTCCCCGAATGCAGGCTCGCCCACCCATGATGGCAGGATCAAATGTGATGCGATCAAACGTCATAGCTATTGGATAATGTATTTCACAACGGCAACCAGCATACTTTCTAGTGAGTCTGGAAAACTCCGACGGAACTCGATTGAAACCCGTTCGTTCCTCGCACTCGCTCGCTGCTTTACGTTGATCACTCGCACGGCCCTGCGGCTCCGTTCACTCATTGCTTCCCTCGCAGTCCGGCGCCCGCCGGATCGCTCACCCGATCGCTCCGTTCACAGTCGGGCTGAATGCTTTGTTTGTAGTCGTAACTGACCGCAGGCGGCGGCAAT
>DATEZD010000068.1:0-9209 GCA_035255865.1 Candidatus Udaeobacter sp. | reverse complement strand
CCCGAGGGTGCAATATTTCGATTGGACCGTCCCGAATACGCCCACCAACACGGCGGTGCTGAACATTCGCTTCGGGTGTCTGAATATCTACCCGGAGACGCCAAGCATGCAGGTTCAATCCGCTTTTGTGATCAGCCCGTCGGTGGTGAATTGATTTCTATTTTCCTTCGGTGGCTTGCCTTCAGAGGCTGAGACGGCACTTTATTAGCCTGTCTCGCTATGAACCTCCTTCGCAGATGCACCATACCCTCCGTCCTTGCATCACTCGGCCTTGTGGCTATTCCGGTCACGATGCCGGCGCAAGTGACTAGTGGAGAACAAAACAGCCGCGTTGCCGACACACCCTTAAAAGCCGACGCCGCATCGCTTCAGAAAAAAGCCACTGAAGCCCAGGCGCGGATTCACGCCAACAAAGACGACCGCGACCAGTTGATGATAGCGGTCAAGACGAACGAGGTAGCGTTGGCCAAACAAGTCCTGCTCAGAAACGGATTCACCGCCGAAGATTTGGAGAACGCGAAGATTACTCTACGGACAGGCGGAGGAAAGGGAGGCGAAGACGAAATAGAGATATCTGCCACCTGTTGTGATCCTAAGGAGATCACAATCCAACGATCGCTGGAAAACTTCACAAAGTAACCGTTACAGAAAATAAGAAGGATACCTGCTAGGTGCCCATGTCAGCACCATCGATGGTTAGGCGATGGATCAATCAAGTTGGCTGGATGCAAAAGCGACAAAACGCGCGGGTGAAGGCCCCATCTTTTTACACTCATTTGTCCACTTGAGCGCCTTTTTTAGCGCGCGTTATCTGCCTGAGTGATCTGGAAGACAGCGTTCAGCGACGCGATTGAGGAGTTGAGCGAGCCCCTGCTCTACGGAGCGGCGGAGTAGAAAAACCAGCGCGCTCGAAATTCACGTCGCGGCAAAATATTCGAAGACGGAACCGCAGTGACGGTCTGAACACGCGCGGACACGGACGAATTCCTGCGGCTTTGTTATGTCGATACGTTGTGCTTTTTGGCGGTGGTTGCGCAAATACCTCAAAATGGAGGTGGCGGAGGGGGTGAGATTCGAACTCACGAGGCCTTTCGGCCTTCCGGTTTTCAAGACCGGCGCGATCAACCGCTCTGCCACCCCTCCCTGGACCTGGACATTCGCAATCGCAAATTCATTACTCCATTACTCCGTTACTCCAAGTGAAATCAGAGGTCGAAGTGGTGGAGTATTGGCGTGATGGAGTAATGGGAAAAAATACTCGACTGTCCGATACGTTCATGTGAACTTAACATTGTGGCAGAGAAAAAGAAATTCCGGCCTGTCGTCGAGGAAACTGCTCAAAGCTCCGTGGCGATCCGCGGGCGTGGCGCATCCTGGAGCCCGGCAAATCGGTTCGAAAAGCTGCATGTCGATCTGACCGACGCGGATCTTGTCGATATTGATCCTGGCGCAGAAGAGCGACCGCGGCGGCCGACACAGTATTTTCGTGATGGAACCAAATCGGTCATCACTCGGAACAACAGTCCCGATGTCGGTTTCGAAACGAGCTTGAATCCATATCGAGGCTGCGAGCACGGCTGCATTTATTGTTACGCGCGGCCGACCCACGAGTATCTCGGTTTTTCCGCCGGCCTCGATTTCGAAAGCAAAATCATGGTAAAAACGAATGCGCCGGAGTTATTGCGCGCAGAACTGGAATCACCGCGCTGGCAGCCACAGACACTTGTCATGAGCGGCGTGACCGACCCTTATCAACCGATCGAGAGAAAGTTGTGCATTACGCGCGCCTGTCTCGAAGTACTCGCCAAATTTCGCAACCCTGTCGCCATCATCACCAAGAACCGCCTCGTGACACGCGACATCGATGTTTTGCGCGAGCTTGCGGCATGCAATGCCGTGGCCGTAAACATCTCGGTGACTTCCCTCAACTCCAGTTTGCAGCAAGTGCTCGAGCCGCGTACGACATCGCCTCAAGGCCGCCTTGACGCGATCCGGCAACTTCGCGGCGCTGGAATTCCAACCGGTGTGATGGTTGCGCCGATCATTCCTGGACTTACAGATCACGAGGTTCCGAAGATCCTGGACGGCTGTGCAAAAGCAGGCGCGCAATTTGCCGGTTACACAATTATCCGCCTACCGTGGGCGGTAGCGCCATTGTTTGAACACTGGCTTGAGGAACATTTGCCGGACCGCAAAGAGAAAGTGCTCGGACGCATTCGGGACATGCGCGGGAACAGGCTAAATAATTCTCAGTGGCACACGCGCATGACCGGGGAGGGCGCCTTTGCGGAACAAATCGCCTCGCTTTTCAGAGTCGGTTGTCGTCATGCCGGCATTGGCGATCGCCCGTCATTGTCAACTGCGTCCTTTTATAAATCGACAACACAACTGTGCCTCAAGTTGTAGGTAAGCTGTCGGGTTCGTATTTGTTTAGCGCTGAAAGCGCCGACTCATCACAGCCTGGGGCAACGCCCCAGGACTTTAGGTTGCATAGCGAACGAGCGCTGAAAGCGCGACTTAACTCCCTAATGAGTCGCGCCTTCAGCGCTGAGGATTTGAATCTACCATTTCCCTGGGGCGTTGCCCCAGGCTAGCGATGAATGATGCGCCGTTGGTGCTAAACGGATACTCAGCTTCCCCTACAGCCTGGCTATTAGAATGGCCGACGCTTCTGCCAAGCGTCCGCCTCGTCTTGCAATCGCTGTTCGGCTTCGAGCGCCTCTGTAATGTCGATTTGCGCACTAGCATCCTCAGTAGCCGGAACGGGCGCTTTGCGCGTCGTTGGCCACTCCTGGAAGTAGCCGCCGGCTATTGTAACCGGCTGCGCATCGGCGGATGCAGTGATCTTTCCTTTCGCGCACGTTAGACGGGTCGTTTTGCCGTCGGTCCAAACGCAAAACAAGCATTCCGAATCGGGCTTGATCGTCAGCTGACCCGTGGTGACGGCGAATTGTGATGCGCTTCGATCGGTTGGAATGAACAGAACGACAACTCTTCCGCGGCTCAATCGAATGCGCGCAGTCCGATCACGCATGCCGCCGGCGGTCTGATTGCCATCCTTAGTTATGCTGAACTCGTCGATTTTGATCTCAGCATCGCCGGAGAGTCGTGCGAGAGCAGCCGGAATTAAGGCAAGATCGATCGACGCGCCGTCTGACGACTGCACGGTATCGCCGCTATGAATTCTGCTTTTAACTGTGGCCGGTTGAAAATCATTTCGTTCCGCGTTTCCGAAGACGACTCTGCCATTGACCGAAAACACGGGAGCGGCTGTTGCGCGACTGATGCCTTTCGAGCAGCCGTTCGCCAGAAGTGAACAGAGCGTCAGAGACAGAACGAGCAATGAAAGGCGCATCAGCCGGGATTCGGTAATTCATCCGAACCTAAGCGTCCTTGCGCGTCGGCTGCAATAACGAAGGCGGATTGAGCCGGCAAAAAAAGAGCTGGCTTGAAAGCAATTCAAGCCAGCTCACCGAGTTTTATGTCCTACGTCAACTTAGTACTGATGATAGTAGCGATGATGACGGTGGTGGCGATAGTAGCGGTGCCCATTGGACCAATAGTACGTCGGCCCATTGTAATAGCCGTAGTACGGATATGGCCGGTAGTAGCCGTATGGATAATAACCGTATCGGTAGGCCGGATAACCAACTCCGACTCCGACTCCTCCGACGCCAACCGTTATCTGAGCGTTTGAATGCTGGACGGGCACAAGAAGTAATCCACTTGCCACCAATGCAATGAATAGAAGTTTTTTCATATTTTCCCCTTTCTGTTGTTCATCCCTTTTGTTTGAGATTCGCGCAGGGCTTTGAAGTCCTACGCAGAATTCGGCCGCTTTAATGGATACGCGGCCCTCAATAATAGAATCGGATTTGAACGGTGCCGCGGTTCCCTGTCCTCAAAAATTGCGCAGCGTGGCAGCGCGTACGGGAGTCGAAACCGATTACCGCATTTCGTGTTCTTGCGCGATTTTGACGGAACTGCGCGCCAATCAGCGCGTTAACCGCACTTGCACAGAATCGGCACTTTGCAGGATTCGCGCAAATAAACGCACTCCGACTGTCCGACTTTGTCCGACTTTTAGACGTTCAGACAACCCTCACGCGCGCGTGGAATGGTCTATTGGCGTTCAATGGCAACCTGGACGCGGGTTACATCCACACGTTCGTGATCGTTCTCAAATACGGCAGTATCCAATTGGCTGTCACAGTGAAGTAACGCCGGAGACAATTCGCCCTCCAGAAAGAGATCAGCGCCGGGAGAATAAATCCTCCCGGCGCTTTTTTTTAGCGACGAATGTGATGGATCTGGGGAGAACAGGCTGCCAGCCTGCAGGTCTCGGCAGCTTGCCGAGATCGGGATAACAGCGTCGCCTCAGAGTCACATGTGCGAAGGTGTTGTCGGCAGGGCTGCCGACAACGACAGGCTAGCAGCCTGTTCTCCCCAGATCCGTATGACCCGCGTGATCCGTGGTTTATTCTGAATTATATTTAACGATCCAACGATGTAACGACTGTGAAGAATTGAATCTGAAAGCTTGAAATCAACCAAACAGAAAACGAAAGCCGCGGCGGCTAAATCCCTGCCACGATCTCAGCGCCGCAAACAGGAACGCAGCGCTGCGAAACAGAAAAGGTCCGCGCGAACTGCTGCCCGAATCGCTGGACCACTCCTGCCCGGAACGTGGCAGACGAACGCTGCGACTTTTGTGGCTTTGACGATCGCAAGCGCCTTCCTCTATATCGGCATGCTTCGCGTTGGCTTTCTTAGTCTCGATGATCCGCAGTACGTCGTTAGTAATCCGTGGATTCGCAGCTTCAGTCTGCAAAATCTGCAACACATTTTCACTACGCCTTACTTTGCCAACTACTCGCCGTTTCATCTGCTTTCCTACATGCTCGATTACGCCTTCGCGGGCGCGAGTCCATTTGTCTTTCATCTTTCGAACAACATCTGGGGCGGCATAGTTGCGGGATTTGTCTTTCTTGTTGCGTTGGCGCTAACTGGAAACCGAATTGTTTCAGTCGCTGCGTCCCTCCTGTTCATTGTTCATCCTGCGCACGTGGAGGCGATCGCGTGGGTTGCCAGTCGCAAGGATCTGGTTGCGGCAGCTTTCGCTCTACCTTCGTTCCTTGCATATCTTCGATACCGTCAAGGAGGAGCAAACGCGCACTGGTGGTACATCTCTTCGCTTGCGCTGTTCCTATTTGCGGTGGCGGGAAAGCTTTCAGTCGCGACTTTTCCGGCAGTGTTTGTGGCACGCGATTTTTTTGTGGAGAAACGTCCGCTAGCCCGTTCGCTACCGGACAAAGTGCCATTTCTGTTTCTCGCGATAATCGTTGCATGGGTTACCGCAGGGGTGCAGCCGCCAACGGGGCGCCACCCCGAACCATATGTGCTCGTTGCCGCACTGATACAGAGCGTCTGGCTCCTCACAGGGTTTGGTAGCTACGTTATTTTCCGGGTCGCGCCTGAATCTCCGCCGAATGCTGCGATCCAAGTTGGCGCTGCGATCTTGTTGCTCGCGATTTTCGGCATTCCCTTACTACTGCGACGGCGCGCCCCCCTTGTGATGCTGCTCATTTATTGGATTCTGATTGCTTTCATTCCGACGCAGGCCCTCTCGTTTTTTCATCCTGTAGCCGATCGATATCTCTTCTTTCCTTCAGTCGCGGCGGTGATTTTGCTGGCGTGGGGAATAATCGTCTGCGGCGAACGTTTTGGGCGTAGAGGTTTAATCGGGGCTGCCGCAGTGCTTGGCATAATCGCAATGTCATGGGCATGGGCTACACTCACTTACCTGCGGGAATGGCATGATCCGCGCTCCGTTTGGTATCTCGCCGCGCAGAAGTCGTCGGACCCCTATGGCTATTGGAACCTAGGCATCTATTACCAGGATATCGCAGATGGTTTGGGCACGAAGCGTGCTGCGCGACTTTCCGGCCAAGAAGCACAGCGCGTGGCTTTAGGAATCTGGGCTGGCGATCCACGACTGCCTGCATTGCTTGCGGAATGGAACAAAGGCCAGCAGCGCGGGCCAATTGAAGGTCAGTTTCAAGACCATCTCCGCGCGCTGGCGTGGGCTGCGTTCGATCGGGCGTTGATTACCAGAGGCAACCTGATCCTGCCGGGCCTCTACTTCCGGCGCGGTCTCATCCTGTTCGACCGCGGCGACTTGGCGGCAGCACGTAGTGAGTTTACGTCGGCATTGAATGACGCAGCGCGTCATCCATACGGGGAAGCGCGTGAAGAGATGACGGTCAGGAGTCAGAACGCACTCGGTGCTATCGCTTGGATAGAGCGCCAGTACACGGAAGCGATGCGTTGGTTGACAATGGCGGAAGAAGAGCAAACTCGCGCTGGCGGAAACTGGGTACCTGATCTCACCGCGAACCGCAAACGGCTTGAGGCAATCATGGATTCCTCGGACCTTCGGTAAGCGGGTCTCCTGCTAGTGATACCTCAAGGTCGTGGGGAATTCGCTGACGCGCCTCCGAACAATTTCAACGAGCCGAAGCGGTCGGAACGGAAATCGCGGGTCTGGGGCATCATTCCCAGCCGTACGCGCGAATGAGCGCCGCCCTGATCTCGTTGTAGAGATCGGCTCCGCTAGCGCCGTTCGTCATGATGACCCAGCCGGCCTGTTTGCCGGGGTAGCCCTTGAACTCGCACCTGAATCCGGCATTGGCCCCGTTGTGCGAGAACCAGGCGGTGTCGGTACCGGCATTGCCGGTCGACATGCCGAGGGAATTCGCCATCAGCGCCATCGAGAGGGTGTTGTCGAGCACGACCTGGCCGTCGATGGTTCCGCCCTGGTTGATGGCAATGATGAAACGGCCGAGGTCGGAGGGAGTGGTGTAGAGACCCGCGGCGGCGCCCTCGGGATAGCGGTTGCGGTCGCCGGCGATCGGGTCGCCGTTGACATCGTGTCCCGCGGCGGGCGGGCCGGAGAAGGAGGGGGCCGCGAGCGAATACGTGGAGTAGCTCATGCCGGCGGCGGCGAGCACATTGGCATCCATCCAGTCTCCGAACGCCATGCCGCGCTGATTCTCCAGCAACTGCATCATCATGACAAAACCCTCGCCCGAATATGCGTTAATTGACCCGGGGTCGTAGACCAGTTCAATCTTGTGGGAGTTGACCGTGACGCCGGGCCGGGTGGAGGTGCCGGCAAGAATCTCCTTCACGGTGGGGACGCCGACATTCGCGACATTGGGGTAGCCGCTGAATCCGCCGCCGGCGCCGTCCTGCGTGAAATTGGAACACTGATCGGTGGGATTGGTGGCGTTACGGCCGATGATGCCACCTTCGTGGCGCAGCAGACGGAAGAGCGTCACCTTGGCCGGCCACTCCTTCTGCACGCAGGCACGCTGCGGCAGATTCCAGCCGAGTTTGGGATGAACATCGTCGTGCAGGCCGATCAGCCCGGACTGGACGAGCCGGAGAAAGCCGATTCCGGCCACGGCCTTGCTGCAGGAGGCGGCCTGGAAAACGGTGTCGTTGTGCACCCAGTGGGGCGAGTTTTTCCGCGTTTGCCCGTAACTGCACGCCCAGGCGACCTGGTTGTTCTTCACGGTGGCGATGGCGACCCCTGGGACCTGGTAGAACGCCATGCGGTCCCAGATGCTTTGCCAGCTGGCGCCCGACTGGTGAATCCGGTTCTCAAAATCGCGCAGTGGATCGGCGGCGTAGCTGGGGCGCGCGGTGTTGGAGATGATCGACCAGCCGCCGTTGGGCGCGAAGTTCACGTGTTCGAGCTCCATCGTCGCCGCGAAGCCGCCCATCGTCTGGTAGCATTCGTCGGGAATGTTGCGCGCGAAATAACGGTCGTGCGCGAGGATCAACCAGCCACCCGTCGGAGTGAACGCCACTCGCTGCGCCGGTCGCAGGCCTTGCGAGTAGTTGACCAGGCGCTGAAAGCACTCGTCATCGATGCCATGCGCCGACAGCGTGCCACCCGCGAGGATCACCCAGCGATTGCCGCCGGGATAGGGAAACGCCACCGAGGTGGGCCGCGCCCCGGTGTTCCACATCTCCTGCAGTTTGTGGTAACAATCGTTGGGGATATTGCGGGCGAAATAGGTCTGGTCGGTGACGATCAGCCAGCGATTGCCGCCCTCGGGCGGAAAGGCGATGACGCGTATCTTCTGACCGGCATTGATGAAAATGCCCAGTTGTCGGAAACACTTGTCCGGGATGCCGCGGGCAAAACATCTATTGTTGACCACGAGCACCCAGCCGCCGGAGGGAGTGAACGCGAAGGCCTGCACGCCGTCCGGTCCCATTTCCGCGATTTTTTTGTGGGCTTCGTCAGGAATATTGCGGTTAAAATAGATGAAAGACATGGATGAATGTATTGCCGGCAAGGCCGATCTACCTATGAAAAGCATTGGCAGCGCGTACGGGAGTCGAACCCGTGCACCAGCCTTGAGAGGGCTGTGTCCTAACCACTAGACGAACGCGCCACAAAACGGGACGCCTGTAGAAATACTATATTGAGCGCGGGTGGCAAGGCGGCGCCCAAATGCCATTTTTGATTTTGCTTCTTGTGCTTGTGTGCCGGCTTTTTCGGTGCGGGCGTCCCCGACGGCGTCGGTGTTGGCGTGGCGCCCTCCGGTGTAGGCGAAGGTCGCACTCGCGGCTGAGCCAACAAACTTTGATGATTTCCCTTGAATGCTTCCAACGCTACTTTGATCTCGGCGTTCGTAGTCAGGGCGGACATGCGCTGGTAGTAAATGTTGTAGTACTCGCGGAGTCGATTCCGCTCTTCCAGATCCGTTCGCGCAGTCTGAGCGTACGCCTTCGCAGCCTGGACCTCGGGATCGTTTACCGTCCGGTTTCGCAACTGTCGCCACTCCACGCGCAGCTTCGTCGCATCGGCGTCCGTGCCGAGCGACGGTGGCTTAAAGGTTGCATCAAGCTGCTTTAACTCCGGCAGCTCAGGCCCGTTCGGAGGCGGAGGCGGAGGCGGAGGGGGAGTCGGTTCCGGCTGATTCTCATAAAGATCCACCGACGGCGGCGCGGCCTCCTGGCCGTGCATTATCAGCGCCGTGCTGATCAGCGCCGATAAAATGATCAACCCATATATTTTCATTCCCCGTTTCGTGACAATGTAACCGAATTTCCGCATGCGGGAAGACGCTATCCATGATAAAGAATCACTCCTGAGTTCGGGGCGTAGCTTAGCTTGGTAGAGCGCGTGGTTT
>DATEZD010000067.1:0-3555 GCA_035255865.1 Candidatus Udaeobacter sp. | reverse complement strand
AATGCGGCTGGGACCAAAGAGCGCGTACGCAAGCAATGGCACGATCGTAGCATACAGCCCATAGATTCCGGGAACGCCCGAAGCCAGCGCATAGGCGATACCGACCGGCACCAGCATCGTAGTCAGCACCAGCCCAGCCATGAGATCGTGCGCAAACCAGGCGGCTTGGTAATCCCTCAGAATCTGCAGTCCCGGCAGCCAGCGCTTCCAGCTATTCATGGCGAGTGGTTCTTGTGCGACTTCGCGGTCATCCGAAATCGTCGTGTTTAGTACAAGCATTTAATTACCAGCACGTACGCACTCCTACAAACCGACAATGTGAGCAGAGATACCCCACAGCACGCGCAGGTCTATGAGATCGGCCCTCGCATTGGCTCTGGATTTTTCCGATTCCAAGGCGAGATATTCCTCACATTCTGCGCCCGTAGCTCAGCCGGATAGAGCAACGGATTTCTAATCCGTGGGTCGGGTGTTCGAGTCACCCCGGGCGCGCAACCTTTCTTACGTAGGTAAAACTGCCGACTCAGATTACAGGGACGCTGTCATTCGCGTTTACGATGAATCGGGCAGTGTGATCGAAACGCAAGAGCACACGGGCGAGTTCAAAGAGTGGTAGCGTGGCTAACAAGTTATCGCACTGTGGGTTGCCATTGCCATTTGGAAACGTTTGTGTAGTCCTGCAACCAAGCGGTGTAGAGCGGGTCTTCTTTCCATGCCGTGCTGTTGTCGAGGAACCCGCCGTCGGGGGATCTTTGCAAAAATGGGTTCGGAACCCTACGATAGGCTATGTCCTCTTTGAGTGGACACCAGAATAATTGGCCGCTATTACGCCAGCCATCCATGATGATGCCCTCCTTGAAAGGCTGATTGCGTGCGGTGACTACCAGACCATTGTTCTCGGCCGGGGTTCTTGCATAAGCAGCACCCCAGTGAAGAACCAGCGTCTTGAGCCTGAGCTCTTTCACGCGTTCGCCGATATCACGCGTATAATGGCCGCAATAGCCGCGTTGTCGCTTGCCCATGTGGATCAGTAAGTTCTGAAACCCTGAGAACCAGACGACGCGATATTCGCGCGCAAGGCTGCGCGAGGCGGTGTGCGCCGTCACCGAGACCAGCTCGGCCTCGCTTGGATCTACGTCTGGGGCGAGCGCCACGAGCGCGTCACGCAACTTCTTGATTGATCTTTCGTCTGTCGCCCAAACCGCATTTATGCAAAGGCTAAATGCAATGATGAAAACAACTGTTCGAATCACGTTAGCAAAGTTGGCAAAGGTTAAGGACCAATTATACCAGAATCACAGATGATTCAACGCGCAGAGGACTGCGCGTTCCTTACGTGGTACAAATGCGCTCACTGATTGGTCAACAGTCTAACTGCCTTGGAATTGGGAGCTTGTGCGCAGCAAAAGAAGGAAGTAGTGACCACAGGCGCAGGCACTACCGGCTACGCGAAATAAACCGGGCCGGCCAATTTGTGACAGCTCAAAAAAATGAAGAAAAGCATTGCTTCTCCTTGGTTCCCCGCCTAAACGGAACGGAGCAACCTGCGATGAAAGGAGGCGAGATAGATTGAAATTTCTGAAAATGATCATGATCGTGGCCGTTCTAGTCACTGCTTTGGAACTTGGAGCTTGCGCGCAACACAAGGAGGTTGTCGCTCCAGCTCCAGCACCGACGGGGAAATAGATCGAGTACCTTTCGCGCCTTCAATTGTTCAATCGCACTTTCACTGACTTCATTGATTTCGCCGGTGTCATTGATGAAGACGGCAAGCAAGCAATTGTGACCTCCCAGCCTTTCGGGCCGGGTGAGGCTTCAACAGATGACGAAGTTGCAGCGTTCATGGCCGAGCGCGGTTTTGCCGTCGTGCCGCAAGTAGTCGCCGGGCGACGAGGCTCGGTCTCCTATTTTCGCGAAAGTGACCACGTCGCCGTCTTCGATACACATGGCGAAAATTTTTTGACCTTCGGGCCAAAGATCGCGCCAATGATGCGCTTTTCATTATTGCCGACGATGCCGCGTTCAGCCGTCAGTGGGAACGCGCATTTTGTCGCGGCTTGGACGCGCGGGCCGTACGAACAGAATCCGCAGTTCCTTGAAAATACTGAGGCACGCCTGAGACAGGCATTACAACCGAGCAGAGCTCTCGCGAGCGTGTGCGCGAGGAAACGACCGTCAAACAGACATTACACCGCTAGAGGCAACGGACAGCCTCCAACGCGCGCGCGTGCGCGAGGCGGGAGGGCGCAACTTGCCGAATACTTGTCAAATAAACTGATAATCCGTGCGTTTTGATGCGCGAGCCTGCGCAATCAGTTGAGCCGCCAATTTGATCGACTTTCCCTCGTAAAACGGCTTTTCACAGGCGCCGATGATTGGATTCGAGCCGATCGTTTTAACGGATCTCTAATCCTTGGTCGGGTGTTCGAGTCACCCCGGGCGCGCGCCCCAAGAATCGGTGAACAGTGATCAGTCGCCCGTTGCGATTCAGATCACTGATCACTTTGGCGCGTAACGCCGCTCATGATCGAGAAGCCATTTCTTCCGCCACAAACCGCCGCCGTAGCCGCAGAGCGTGCCATCGGCGCGAATCACCCGATGGCACGGGATCACAATGCAAATCATGTTTGTGCCATTCGCTCGGCCTACCGCGCGGCGTGCATTTTCATCGCCGAGCCGTTTTGCCATCCAGGAATATGAACGTGTTTCGCCCACTGGGATTGACTGCAAGATTCTCCAAGCGCGCAATTGAAAGGCCGAGCCAACCGGCGCGAGCGGGATATCGAACTCCAGCCTCTTGCCGCAAAAATAATCAGCCAACTGTTGGCGCACCGCAGTAAGGTAACGATGCTCACCCGGCACTACATTTGTTCGCAATCGCTTACGCAAAATCGATAATTCGCGTTCGGTCGCGCGGCGGTCGATAAATTCGAGGAGGCGCAATCCTTCATCATCAGCAACGACGATCATCGCGCCGAGCGGCGTATTGATTCGTTCCGCGAACAACGGAGCACGTGTCTTCACGTGCGTCGGCGATTCGCCAAAAATTTTCGTGAACGCCTCACGAAAACCGCTCTCTGATTCAAAGCCGCTTCCGTTCCGCGCGTCGTCCACGCGACTGCCTTTCCGCACTTCGCCTAACGCAAGGCCGATGCGCCGCGCGCGATGATATGCTTGAAAGGTCATTCCGTAGTAGCGTTTGAATTGCCGGCGCGCGGTGGATGGATCAATGGCCAGCGCGGCCAGTTCCTTGTCCGTAAGTCGTCCTCCCGGAGCGCGCTCGACTTCGGAACGGAGGCGCTCAATCAATTTTGGGGGACGTTTACCTGGTTCCATCGGGTCGCAACGCAGACAGGGACGATATCCACTCTCTAGCGCTTCGCTCGAACTCGCGAAGAAATCGACATTCTCTCGCGCCGGCTTTTTCGCCGGGCAGGTGGGTCGGCAAAAAATTCCCGTCGTGCGCACTCCGATAAAAAATATGCCTTCGAAGCTCGCGTCGCGATTCACGAGCGCGCGGTACATTGTTTCCGGCGGAGGAAGGAGTTCAGGTGT
>DATEZD010000066.1:0-8341 GCA_035255865.1 Candidatus Udaeobacter sp. | reverse complement strand
CAGAATGTCATGCAATTGCCGGACGGCTCTGCGGTGCGTTTTACCACTGCAAAATACTATACGCCGAGCAAACAAGTCATTCAGGGCAATGGCGTGACTCCGAATATTCGTGTTGCCATGACCGCCGACCAGGAACGTGCTCTCTATGCTTTGCGCAGTGCGGGAAACATGAATTCCGAGGACGAGACCAAGATTATCAAGAGCAAAGATGCCCAGATGTTGCGCGCAATCGATGCGCTGAAAGGCGTCATGACTTATGCGCAACAAAGCGCGCCGAAAGCAGAAGCAGTAAAGAAATAATGTTCGCGGTCATCCCGAGTCGCGCAGACGGCGAGGGACCTCCCACAAGTTTGTAAGGTCACGCTATGTACCCAGCGTGATCCAGCGTGTTTTTGCGGGATCCTTCGCTCCGCTCAGGATGACGTGCGTATTTGTTTGTCGTGAAAACCGTCTTGGCACTTGAAACTTCCTGCGATGAGACCGCCGTGGCGGTGTTGCGCGGACGCGACAATCGCGCCCGGCACGAATTGCTTGCCAGCGAAGTCGCGTCGCAAGTTGCCGCGCATGAAAAATTCGGCGGGATCGTGCCGGAAATTGCGTCGCGCAACCATCTGATCTACGCGCCTCGGTTGCTTGATCGCGCGATCTGCGGTGCAGGGATTGAGATGTCGGTGGTCGATGCATTTGCGGCGACGAGCGGACCTGGCTTGGCGAGTTCGCTCATGATTGGCGCGTCCATCGCCAAGGGATTGGCAATCGGCTTTAGCAAACCGTACCTCGCAGTCAATCATCTTGAAGGCCATTTACTGTCCCCGTTTTTCGGTAGCGCAGATGGTGGCGAGCAAATCAAGCCGAATGTTTCACTCATCGTAAGCGGCGGCCATACGATGTCTGTCCTCGTTGGTGCCCTGGCCGATTATCAATTGATCGGGCGCACGGTGGATGACGCTGCGGGCGAAGCGTTCGACAAAGTCGCCAAGATGCTTGGGCTTGGCTACCCCGGTGGTCCGGAAATAGAAAAGCGCGCGTGCGGTGGCGATCCGAATCGTTTTGATCTGCCGCGCGGCATGCCCGACTCGGAGAATTTCAGTTTCAGCGGGTTGAAAACGGCCGTGCGATATTTGTTGCCGAAAATTGGGGTCATCGCGAACGAAAGTGAGGGATCTCGCACTCGAAGCTCGGATCACCGAGGGCCGAAGCGTGATCAATCATCCTCTGAGAGGTCCTTCGCCCCGAAAACATTCGGGGCTCAGGATGACAAGCTGCTGAGTGATCTCTGCGCGTCATTTCAGCAAGCAATTATCGACGTGCTCGTGACAAAGACGATTGTGACAGCGCAAAAGTGCCATGTCGATCTTGTGACGGTGAGCGGCGGCGTGAGTTGCAATCAGGAATTGCGACGACAATTGGGCGAAGCGTGCCGGCGCGCGGGATTCGAATTGAAGACTGCCGAGAGCTGGCTGTGCACGGACAATGCAGCCATGATCGCATTTGCTGCGTTGTTGCGGTTGCGGGCGGGGTTTCAATCGAACGTGACAGAAGAAATCGATCCGAATCTTGCGCTGGTCCTGTAGCCGTTTCGCTGTGCGAAACGTCCGCAGAATTGATCGCCCGCTCACGTGCCGCGCCGCCCACAGGGCGACGGCTACAGTCAGTACTCGCGCTCCAAAAGATAATTTGCGAGCGCGTGCAGCGGTTCCGCGTCGCGGTTGCTGAACACCGACAGAGCATTATGCGCGTGACGCGTGAGTCGTCTGGCTTCAGCACGGGATTTTTCCAAGCCGATCACCGCAGGGTAGGTCGCTTTTTTTGCCGCCGCATCTTTGCCGGCGCTCTTTCCCAATATCTCGGACGTCTGCGTTACATCGAGAATGTCGTCGATGATTTGAAAGGCCAGACCAAGCCGCTGCCCGAAGCGTGTGACAGCGGAGAGTTTTCTGGCGTCTGCGTTGGCGCTCATCCCACCGAGCCGCACCGAGCTTTTCAAAATCGCTGCGGTCTTGTTCTCGTGAATAAATTGCAACTGATCGCGTTTGACGTTCCTGCCTTCGGCTTCGAGATCGGCGACCTGACCGGCGATGAGTTTTTGGCTGCCTGCCGCAACTGCAATCTCGCGCAACAAGATCGATGTGTCGTAGCGCGGCGCTGGCTTTGCGTTGGAGACAATTTCAAACGCGATCGTCAGCAGCGCATCTCCGGCCAGGATCGCGATGCCGTCGCCGAATACTTTGTGGCAGGTAGGACGGCCGCGGCGAAAATCATCGTCGTCCATGCTCGGCAAATCGTCATGAACTAACGAATAGGTGTGGATGCATTCCAAGGCACAAGCGAGAGGAAGCGCGTTGCCGATCTTTCCACCGCAAGCTTCGGCTGCCGCGAGACAAAGAATCGGTCGCAACCTCTTCCCACCCGCGAAAAGGCTGTAACGCATCGCTCGGTGCAGGGTCGCGGGTTTCGCATTCGCCTTCGGCAAGTAATGATCGAGCGCGCGTTCGATCAACTTCTGGCGAGAGACGAGATACGTTTTGATGTTCACGTTTCTGAGTGCTCGATGCTGGCTACTGGTCGTTGCGCGCGGCTGATTATCCAGCATCGAGCTTCCAGAATCCAGCATAGAACCAGCGCGGCCACCGGTATCGAAAATAGTGCAACCGTAGCACTAAGTTTCTCGGCCATGGCGTGTCTTTCTTTTTGGAAGGACAAACATGAATGCTGCGTTGCCTTACCGACCGTGCCGACCCTGGCGCTTCTGGATTGCATTTGCGTGTGCGGCTGCGATTCACGTCGGGGCAGTCGTACTCGCGAAAAATAAGTTCGAGAAGATTGCCGTAGAAGATTTCAGACCGTCTGGCGTCGATGTAGAGATGGTGCAAGTGGTCCCCGAGCAGACGCCGCCTGAGGAATCGATTGCGCCTCCGCCTTCAGAGCAGCCGTTACCCGACGAAGAGGCATTTCCAGAGGAGAATCGAACGCCACCGCCAGTTCGTCCTCGCGGGAAAATCAGGGTCGCGTCTCTTGTGGGAAGAACAGCGACCCCATTTGGTTCGGTGAAAGCGTTGGTGATGTATGCTCCTCGCCCGGTATATCCGTACGAAGCGCGTCGCCAGCGAATAAGAGGCTCGGGAATCGCGCTGCTAACGGTCGATCCCGCAGTTGGCAATGTGACTAGTGTTCGCATGACGCAGAGCTGTGGAAACGTCATTCTGGACAACGCAACGCTCGACGCCCTTCGACGATGGCGTTTCAAGCCAGGTAGCGCGCTGAACGTCGAGGTGCCGATTACATACACCCTCACAGGCGCGTCGTATTAGCGTTGAACTTCACGGATGTGATATCCTCTCATGCGCCAAAATCGATGCGAAGCGAGAAAATAGAGGCGGGGCAAAAGTTTGAGAAGGTTCTACGGCGATTCGAAATTCCACTTCTTCAATATGCTGCGCGCATAATCGGGGACAGGGAAAGGGCGAGAGACGTGGTTCAGGAGACATTTATCAAATTTCAGCGAAACGGCGCAGTGGCTCGAGAAGGGGAACCCGCTACCTGGTTGTTTACCGTTTGCCGGAACCGGTCGCTCAATGTTTGCCGCAAGGAAAGACGAATGATGTATCTCGACGAAGAAACGATCGCATCGCAGGAAGACCCGCAGCCGATGCCCTATCAACGCATCGAGGAGGAAGAGGCCGCTGGCTTCCTCACGCGCATCATCGCAACACTGCCGCCGCGCCAACAGGAGGTGCTACGGCTGAAATTTCAAAACGAGCTCAGCTATCAGCAAATTGCCGAGATCACAAAATCGACGGCGAACAGCGTAGGTGTTCTCATTCATACAGCGCTAAAGACATTGCGTGAGCGCTACCGGGAAGCCTCGAAAGATTTCGTTCCGTTCAACCCCAGGACTACCTGACATGAATATCGATGATCCAAAATTAACAGCTTTCGCTCTGGGCGAATTGGATGAGCCGGAAAGATCGGCAGTCGCGCGCGCGGTCGCCGAATCGGCAGAGGCGCAGCGATTCGTCGCTGAAATCCGCGAACTGGCGCGCACGCTAAGGTCGGAGTACGAGACCGAACTGGGGAGAGAAACGCCCGTTCGGATGCCTGTGTCGTCGAACTTAATCGACATCCGTGGCGATCCCTGGTTTTGGTCGATCGCGCGGCCCCTGGCAATCGCGGCAGTGCTCGCGCTGTTGGCCGTTGTTTCTGGCGTTGCAGTGTTTTCGTTGAGACGCGAAAACGTCCGGGTCGCGCAGGGCGTTGGAATCGGACCGTTGGCGGTTCGACCGAAGCCTGCCGATGTCCAAGCTCAGTTTGAAATGCCAACGCAAGTCGCTGCATCCCCAGCTAGGACAGCGTCCTCACAGTTGCAATTTGCCCCTGCTCCCCTGATGGCTGCGAAACAATCGGCGAGCAAAGTTGGTTCGTTGAATTACTCGCTCGCGCAAGCCCCCGGATACGCAGTTGCCGGCGCAGACAGATTCCGTGGAATTCGCGAGCCGAGCGGGGAGTTCAATACGGCCGCTTATGACCACATCGTCGAGAACCCGTTTCTCGACGCGAAAGACAATCCGCTTTCGACGTTCTCGATCGATGTTGACACGGCCTCGTATTCGAATGTGCGGCGCTTCATCAACGAAGGATCGTTGCCGCCCAAGGATGCGGTGCGCGTGGAGGAGATGATTAATTATTTCACGTACGATTATGCGCAGCCGAGCGACGGAAAGCCGTTCGCGGTGCATGTCGATGTGGCGAGTTGCCCATGGGAAACGTCGCATCGGCTGGTGCGGATCGGACTAAAAGGAAAAGAGATCGCCACGGACAAGCGTGGGCTGAGCAACCTAGTTTTCCTTCTCGATGTTTCGGGATCGATGATGCCGCCGGAGCGGTTGCCGCTGGTCAAACAGGCGATGCGATTGCTGGTTGAAAAGCTCACGGAGAACGATCGCGTGGCAATCGTAGTTTACGCGGGCGCGTCGGGATTGGCGTTGCCCTCAACCGCGGGCGATCACAAGGAACAAATCCTCGAAGCGCTGGAAAATTTGCAGGCCGGAGGTTCGACAAATGGCGCCGAGGGGATCGAGCTGGCTTACAAAATTGCGGCTGACAATTTCATCCAAGGCGGAGTGAACCGCGTGATTCTCGCCACCGATGGCGATTTCAATGTGGGCGTCACAAACCAGGGTGACCTGATCCACGTGATCGAAGAGAAAGCGAAGAGCGGCGTTTTTCTCAGCGTGCTCGGCGTCGGCACGGACAATTTGAAAGACTCAACGATGCAGAAATTGGCCGACAAAGGGAACGGCAATTACGCCTATCTCGATTCGCTCGATGAAGCGCGCAAAGTGCTCGTGCAACAAATGAACGGGACGCTGGTAACGATCGCGAAGGATGTGAAGATTCAGGTGGAGTTCAATCCGGCGCGTGTCGCTTCGTATCGTTTGATCGGTTATGAGAAAAGGATGTTGCGCAAGGAAGATTTTAACAACGACAAAGTGGACGCGGGAGAAATCGGCGCAGGCCACACGGTGACGGCGTTGTATGAAGTCGTGCCGGTGGGCGCTGCGACCAACCCGGCAGCGAGCGTGCCGCCGGTCGATCCGCTCAAGTATTCGCTCAATGAAAGACCGACCTCTACACAATCGACAGTTTCCAACGAAATGCTCACCGTGAAGCTGCGCTACAAAAAACCGGATGGGAACAAAAGCGAATTGGTCGAACGCGCGGTTACGGATACCCCCGGAAAATTTGAAAACGCGCCTGCCGACTTGAAGTTCGCTGCCGCCGTCGCTGAGTTTGGAATGATTTTGCGCGATTCTGAATACAAGGGAAATGGAACGTTTGCAGCGGTGCTCGAGTGGGCGCAGGAAGGAAGGGGCAGCGACACGAATGGTTACCGCTCGGGATTTATCGAACTCGTGCGCAAAGCGCAGGCGGTAAAGAGAGGTTAAAAGTCGCCTCAAATATTTTCTGCTGCTTCAGTTGTGGCGGCTGGTTTTGTGCGCATGGCCAAGAACGCGCCGAGGAGAAGGATGGCGGCGCTCCAGATCTGGGAATGAGTGAGACGTTCGCCATAAATCCACGCTGAAAGGGCCATTGCGCCGGCAGGGCAGAGAAGTTGGAGCGATTGGGCGAGGGCCACGCCGATCTCCCGGATAGCGACATAGTAAAAGACATGCGCGAGTGTGATGCAGGTCACGGCGGAGACGATCAGGACCAAATTAACTTGTGATCCTGTATGAAGCGGCGTGCCAATTTTTCCAAATGCAATTGTGAGCGGAAACAGCAGCGCAGACGTGATCAGGCTGATCACCCCGAAGCTGCGGATCGAGCCGAGTTCCCGGGAAGGCCGTTTCACAAGGATACCGTAAAGCGCCCAGCAAAATGTGGCGGTAAATGCAACGAATAATCCCGGGAGGGCGATGTGTCCTGATTTCCATCCCGGTTGAAACCAAACAACCCCGAAGGCGCCAATCAATCCCAGGCTAGTGCCCAATTGAAACTGCCATTGCCTGATCACGTGGCGTTCCTCAGGGAAAAATGCAAGCGCAAGCAACGCAGTGAAAATCACCGAGGCACGCGTGAAGATGGTGTAAACGCCCGGACCCATGTAGAAAAGAGCCATCACCTGGGTGACCTGATGGACAACGTTAGGCAGGCAGGGCACGATGCAGATGGTTACGGCGCGCCAATCCATGAGCGCTGCGTCACGTCGCATCCGATAAATCAGCAGGGGCGCGATGGAAACGCAGGCCACCAGATAACGATAAAAATTCTGCGCCCACGGATCATAATAACGGTTCAGGTAGTACTGAAAAAGCGATGGCGTGGACCAGATGAGAATGGTGGCGAAGACCGCGGCATAACCTTCCGAGGTATTCGTGCGGCTGCGGATACCGACAATTTCCCGGGTGGAATCCGGTTGGTTCATCGCTATTCTTTTTTGTTGCGTTAATTTGCTCGCCTACGAACGAGAAATCCCTCACAAAGTGGGGTTGGAAGGAGAACACAACTATGATGATTACCAGTCGAATCACAATATCCCTGGTTGCCGCCTGCTTTTTCGGCACTGCCAGTTTTGCTTCAGCCAAAGAGAAAGCACCAGCCAAAGAGAAAGCTGGAGCTGGGACGAGCGATTACACAAAGGGCATCCAATTGCTTGACAGCAAGCAGTACGAACAAGCGGTAGCGGAGTTTAGCGCGGCGATTATGGCAAACACTAAGCAGCCTGCATTTTATGAGGGCCGTGGTTTTGCCAATTTCGGGCTCCAGCAATACAAGGAGGCGGGTGACGATTTTTCAAAGGCCATCGAGCTGTCGCCTAAAGACATGCGGGCTTACGTCGGCAGAGCGCAGGTTTTCCTGCAGCAAAAGAATTATCAGCAAGCGCTCGCTGACACTGAGAAAGCACTTGAGATCAAACCCGACGAAATGGCTGCAATCAAGCTCCGCGGGTTCGCCGAGCTCGGACTCAGCCAGTGGGACAAGGCAATAGCCGATTTCACCAACGTGATCCAAAAAAAGCCGGACGACCTGCAGACCTATGATCGGCGCGCGCTGGCGTATCGGGGATTGAAGAACTTTGATGCGGCCATTACCGACTACACATTTCTTCTGGAGAAAAACGCGAACGACACTGAGGCCCTGACCAAGCGCGGTTACACCTACAGTTTGATGGGACAGTACGAAAAGGCGATCCCTGATTATGAAGCGGCCTTGAAACTCAACCCACAAGACAATGATACTTTCTCGCGCCTGCAGTGGACCCAGGGACAGCTTAAGGCAAAAAACGCGCCGCCTCCTACAACAACAACAGCAACGACAACAGCGGCGCCCACGGCAACTCCAGAAAAACCGAGTCTGATTAGTCAGATCAAGCCGCTGCATATCCTGATCGGCGTCGTGGCGCTGATTGTGATTGCTGCAATCGTGCGTCTGATTACGCGAGGCAAGGTAGAGGAGAAAAGTCACATCATCCGCTGAAGGTAGAGATGCTGTAGCGTCCGCTGTCTCAGCGGATCTGCTCTCGCACGCTTTGAATCAAATGCGCTGAGGACAGCGCATGCTACAGCCCCGCGGGTCGCATAGGGAAAATTTCTTTGACACGACGGTGACCGCGGTTAGCTTGCGAACGCTTTTTGCTGGAACGAGGCGGTCCCATGGTCGTTCAAATTGCAAATTTGACGCGGCTTTGGGACTTTTGAGTCTCTGGTAGAAAGCGAAACCGGTTTGCGGCTCGGGTTGCTGCGGAGGCGCTGGGCTGGCAAAAGCAGGCCCATGTAGCTCAGTTGGTAGAGCACGTCCTTGGTAAGGACGAGGTCACCGGTTCAATCCCGGTCATGGGCTC
>DATEZD010000065.1:0-4338 GCA_035255865.1 Candidatus Udaeobacter sp. | reverse complement strand
AGCACGTTCCTGGTCGGCGGTCATGGCAACACGAATATTCGGAGTCACGCCATTGCCCTGAATGACTTGTTTGCTCGGCGTATAGTATTTTGCAGTGGTAAAACGCACCGCAGAGCCGTCCGGCAATTGCATGACATTCTGTACGGAACCTTTTCCAAAGGTGGTTTCGCCGACGAGCACGGCCCGGTGCAAATCCTTGAGCGCTCCAGCAACAATCTCCGCACCGCTCGCGCTTCCTTCGTTGATCAGCAACACCATCGGAAAGTTCGGACGCTCTTTTTTCGCGCCGGAAGTCGAGTAATCACGCTGCTGGGAAACGAACCGCCCCTGCGTCGAGACCACTTTTGTGTTGGGCGGCAAAAATTGAGCGCACACGTCCACAGCGCTATTCAATAGGCCGCCCGGATTGTTCCGAAGATCGAGAACGAGCGCTTGCATGCCTTGCTTCTGCAAGTCGTCGAGTGCCCTCGAAAGTTCCTCGGCCGTAGGTTCGTTAAACTGGATCAGCCGGATATAACCGATCTTGAATGGGCCGGTCAGCTCGGCATCGAGCAACCTTGCCCCTTTGACGCTTTGGATTTTGATCTCCGCCCGTTGCAGCGTGTATTCTTTGATTTCATTGGTTGAAGGCCGCAGCAAGGTCAGGGTGACTTTCGCGCCCGCAGGCCCACGCAAAACATTGATCGCATCCTGGAGATCCATTCTTTCTGTGGAAATGCCGTTGATGCGCAAGATTTGGTCGCCGGAGAGAACGCCCGCCTTGGCTGCAGGTGTGTCCTCCATCGCTGTGATGACCGTAGGCAAACCGTTTTTCATCGAAACCTCGATCCCGAGGCCGTTGAAGCGGCTGCGCGTGTCGTCTTGCATGTCTCGAAAATCGCTCGGGTCCATGAACTGACTATGTGGGTCCAGCGAAGAGAGCATGCCCTTCATTGCCGCAGTGACGAGATCGTGATAGCTCGTCTTGTTTTCATCCACGTAATCTTGCCGGAGCAATTCCAGAGTCTTTGCGAAAATGGAAATTTGCGCGTAGCCGTTATCCTCTTCGCTTTTTCCTGGCTGCGCTTCTTGCGCGAACACGCCGGGAAAAGTGCCGAGCACAAGACAAGCCAGCAACGGGATGATCACCAAGCGCCTCATATTCAACCCAAAATTCGAAACAACCCAACCATCGCTCATGAGAAAATTTTGGCAACGCCCAACACAAAGCGTTGTCTTAATTGAGACCTGCAAAGATGAGTAAGCATTTCGCTCAATGGTCTGGGGAGCACAGGCTGCCAGCCTGTAGTTCGCGGCAGCTTGCCGCGAACCTTTTATCCCTCATCTTCATCCTCATCGCGGTCTGTCTTCACGCCGCGAGCAGCTTCGCTGCGCAAGCAGACGATGCCGAGTACGACGCGGTAGCCGAAGAATACATTAAAACGTATCTCGCAGCCCACCCGCTGGAGGGAACTGGCCTCGGTCTCCACGAATACGACGGCAAAATCAGCGATTACAGCCGTCTGGCGCTGGATGCTGAGCTTTCCCGGCTCCGGCGGTTCGACGATCGCCTGGGTAAGTTCGATCCAGCCAAATTGGGTGCACGCCAATCCATCGACCTGCGAATTCTGCAGACGGCCGTGAAGAAGAACCTCTTTGAAATGGAGGACATGTCGGTCTTCGAGCGAAATCCCATGGTCTATGCGGGCGCGGCCGACGTGAACGTTTACATCAAAAGAAATTTTGCGCCGCTTGAGGATCGTGTTCGCAGCCTGGTCGCCATCGAATCGCAAATCCCAAATATCCTGATTGCCGGCAGGACAAACCTCCGTGACGTGCTTCCCAAACCGTATGTGGAACTGGCTATTCAGGTCGCGAGAGGTTCCGCCGATTTTCTGAAGAAAGATATGGTATCCGCTGTCAGCGGTCTTAAGGACGAACAGCTACGCGCGGCGTTTTTGAATGCCAATCGCAAAGCAGCAAACGCGCTTAACGATTATGCAGCGTGGCTGGAGCGTGAGAAACTACCGAAGGCTTCGCTCGATTTCGCGCTGGGCGAAGAGAAATTCCACCGTTTCCTCGCGCAGACCGAACTGGTCGATCTTCCGCCGCAAAAAGTTCTTGAGATCGGCATGGCGCAACTAAAAGCCGAACAGGACGCGTTCGCCGAAGCCGCGAAGAAGATCGATCCAAACAAGTCGCCGATTGAGGTCTTCAAACAAATCCAGAACGAACATCCGACGCCGGACAAACTCATTCCGGATGTCGCCAAAGACCTCGACAAAATTCGCAAGTACGTTTTGAGCCGTCATTTGGTCGGCATTCCATCGGACGTTCGCGCGAAGGTCAAAGAAACTCCGCAATATCTGCGCGCTACGTCTTTTGCATCAATGGACACACCCGGTCCGTTCGAGAAGCGCGCGACCGAGGCCTACTATTACGTCACTCCCACAGAGAACGATTGGCCGGACAAACAAAAGCAGGAATGGCTTACCGCTTTCAATTATTACACGTCGGACATTACGTCGATCCACGAAGCCTACCCTGGTCACTACGTGCAATTCCTGCATTTGAACGCGTCGCCCGCGACCAAGGTCGAAAAAATTTTCGGCAGCTACGCGTTCATCGAAGGGTGGGCGCATTACTGCGAGAAAATGATGCTCGACGAAGGCTACGGCGGCCCGACCAGTTCGAGCCCGAGCGAAGAGGACGTAAAACGCGCGGCCAAATATCGCATGGCGCAGGCCGATGAAGCGCTTCTTCGCTTATGCCGGTTATGTGCGTCCATCAAAATGCACACACAAAACATGTCGCTCGAAGAGGCAACGAAATTTTTCCGTGACAATTGTTACTATGAGGAAAAACCGGCGCGCCAGGAAGCGATCCGCGGCACGTTCGATCCCGGTTATCTCAACTACACCCTTGGGAAATTACAGATCCTGAAATTGCGCGACGACTACAAAGCGCAAGAAGGCGACGATTTCTCACTGCAAAAATTCCATAACGAGCTGCTCAGCCACGGCATGCCACCCATTCGTCTTCTCCGCGAAATCATGCTGAAGGACCAGAGCAAATGGGACCAAGTCCTATAAATTTTTCTGTTCTTCTTACTCTTGCTCGTGCTCGTGATCGTGCTCGACTTCGCGGGCTGTAGAGTCCGCCGTCCCAGCGGATGGCTGGCGCACAACCTCGCGCCCGATGCCTTTGTTCGCTCCGGTGACCAATGCCGTCTTCATGCGCGCTTTGATAAGGCTCACTCACGAAGATCTTCATCATCTTCATTCGGCAAAAGATCTCTCAGCAATGGCTGCGGGTTCGACGGCAGTTCTTCCACGGCGCGCAACTTCTTTGTGATCGCGCGCGAACGAACATCGACGTCTTCGATCTTCCGAGACGCCTGATCGATTTTCTCTTTCACGGCTGACAACGCCTCACCAAATTTTCCAAACTCGGTCTTCACCGCGGCCAGCAGGTTCCAAACTTCGCTCGATCGCTTCTGGATCGCCAGCGTGCGAAAACCCATCTGCAAACTGTTGAGCAACGCGGCGAGCGTAGTAGGTCCGACAAATGTAACGCGGCAATCGCGCTGAACGTTTTGCACCAAACCGACGCGCCGGATCGCTTCCGCGTAAAGTCCCTCGCTCGGCAAAAACATGAGAGCAAAATCGGTCGTCTTAGGCGGGTTGATGTACTTCTCGCAAATGTCTTTCGCGCATCGCTTCAACTGCGTTTCCAAAGTCTTCATCGCGGCGTCTACCGCTGCGGAATCGCCCTTCTCCTGCGCCGACGCGAGCCGCTCGTAGTGTTCCATCGGAAATTTCGCATCGATCGGCAACCACACCGGCGCGCCGTTCTCGTCGCCCGGCAATTTGATCGCAAACTCGACACGCTCATCGGTGTCCTCGCGCATCTTGATATTTGTGGCGAATTGGTCCCGAGTCAGCATTTCTTCCAACAGCACTCCGAGTTGCCATTCGCTCCAGCCGCCACGCGTCTTCACGTTTGTCAGCACGCGTTGCAATCCGCCAACGTCACTCGCCAGTTGCTGCATCGCGCCGAGTCCTTGATGCACCTGCTCAAGTCGATCGCTTACCAGCTTGAAAGATTCTCCGAGGCGTTTCTCCAGTGTGCCTTGCAATTTTTCATCGACCGTCGAGCGCATCTTGTCGATTTGCTTTGTATTGTCCTCCTGCAGTCGTCGCAGTCGATCATCAACAATCGAGCGCACGCTTTCGAGAGATTTGGTCAATTCTTCGCGCTGGTTCTTCGCAGCCGCGCCTGCTTCCTCACGGTTGCGCGAAAACTCATCACGTAACCCGCGATCGATTGTTTCCAACCGGCGAACGAGTTCCGTTTGAA
>DATEZD010000064.1:0-6089 GCA_035255865.1 Candidatus Udaeobacter sp. | reverse complement strand
ATTCGATCGAATGGTTTTCGCCCGATCCGCGTGCCATCCTGCCATTGGAAGATTTTCACGTTCCACACGCGTTGCGACGTCTTCTGCGGCGAAGCATTTTTAAAACTACAATCAACAAGGCGTTCTCCGAAGTGATCGCTGCGTGCGCGAAACGGGAAGATACCTGGATCAACTCCGAGGTTATCGAGAGCTACACACGGTTGCACGAGCTCGGCGACGCACATTCGGTCGAAGCCTGGAGAGAAGGCAGGCTTGCCGGCGGCCTCTATGGTGTTGCGGTGGGCGGCGCGTTTTTTGGCGAATCGATGTTTCACAGCGTGACTGATGCTTCCAAGATTGCGCTCGTGGCGCTTGTAGAGCATTTGCGTGCTCGCAAATTCGTGTTGCTCGACACGCAATGGCTTACTCCGCATCTGCAACAATTTGGCGGTATCGAAATTTCAAGGGACCATTATCTGCGCCTCTTGCGGAGAGCGGCCGAATTGCCACGAAAATTTCTCTAGGTGCGGCTCGCCCGCTCGCCGCGGGGGAGACCGTCCAAAGCGGAGGCGGGTCGGGCGCGCCGCGCGACTGCAAAAAGCAAATGGCACCCCGCATGGACGGTGGGTCACACAAGTTAACTGGCGTGATGTTTGAACTTTGTGAGAGGTCCCTCACTTCGTTCGGGATGACAGATTGCGAATCTCGCCGATATTAAATGCGAAAATGGTTGGTTGGATTTTAAAGAAGATTTTAGGCTCGAAGAATCAGCGCGAGCTTAGGCGGCTTGCGCCGATTGTTCGTCGGGTCAACGAGTTCGACGAGCAGTTCAAACGCTTGTCGGATGACGAGTTGCGGGCGAAGACCGTTGTTTGGAAAGAAGAGTTTTCTAAAATTCCGGCGCTGGAGGATCAATGGAAAAGACTCGATGAAATTCTGCCCGAAGCGTTTGCCGTGGTGAAGAACGCGGCGCGGCGGCTAAAAGAGCGGCAACAGAGCTTCACCGTGTGCGATCAGCCGATGGTCTGGGACATGGTGCACTTCGATGTGCAACTGCTTGGGGGAATTGTTTTGCATCGTGGCCGGATCGCGGAAATGGCCACTGGCGAAGGCAAAACTTTGGTCGCGACTTTGCCGCTTTATCTGAACGCTCTCACAGGACGCGGCGCGCATCTGGTGACGGTGAACGATTATCTGGCGCGACGCGACGCGGAATGGATGGGGCAACTGTACGGTTTCCTCGGGCTTACCATTGGCTGTATTCAACACGATCAGGAGCCCGATGTTCGGCGCGAACAATATGCGATGGACATCACCTACGGGACGAACAGCGAGTTCGGGTTCGATTATCTGCGCGACAACGGCATGGCTACGACGCGCGAGCAACAAGTTCAACGCGGCTATCATTATGCCATCGTCGATGAGGTCGATTCCATTCTGATCGATGAAGCGCGCACGCCGCTCATCATCAGCGGGCCGGCGACGATTTCCACGCATCAATACGACAAATGGAAACCACTCATCGAGCAGTTGGTGCGGAAGCAAAACATGCTTTGCAACCGAGTGGCCAGCGAAGCGATCGAGAAATTTGAGCAGGGTGATGTGGAGACCGGCGGGCGTCTCATGTTCAGAGTAAAACTCGGTCAGCCGCGCAACAAACAGCTGCTGCGAATGATGGAAGACCCGGACAAGCGACGCGCCATCGATAAAGCCGAGCTTTCGTTTTACCAGGATACGCGGAAGGAAGAACTGTTCGCCCTTAAGGAGGAGCTTTTCTTTACGATCGATGAGAAATCGAACGAGGCCGATCTTTCGGAGCAAGGGCGCAGCTTCCTCAATCCGGATGATCCAAACGCATTTGTCCTGCCGGATTTGATCAACGAATTCACCGAGATCGATCTTAATCCGAGCCTGTCGCAAGAAGAGAAGGACAAGAAAAAAGCGGAGCGCCAGGAACATTGTGACGCCCAGGCAGAGCGCATCCACAACATTTCGCAATTACTTCGTGCCTACTGCTTGTTCGAGAAAGATGTCCAGTACGTCATCGAGGATAACAAGGTTGTCATCGTGGATGAGTTTACCGGCCGCAAAATGCCAGGACGCCGGTGGAGCGATGGATTGCATCAGGCTGTGGAAGCCAAAGAAGGCGTGCAGATCGATCGCGAGACGCAGACGTTGGCGACGATCACGATCCAAAATTATTTCAGGCTTTATCAAAAATTGGCGGGAATGACAGGCACGGCCGAGACGGAAGCCGCCGAGTTTCACGATATCTACAAACTCGACGTGAACATGATTCCGACCAACCGGCCGGTGCGACGAACGGATAACAACGATCGCATCTACAAGACGCGTCGGGAAAAGTACAACGCCGTCATCAAGGAAATCAGAGAAGCTCATGCGAAGAGTCAGCCGGTCCTGGTCGGCAGTGTGAGCGTCGAAGCGTCCGAGTTGCTGAGCCGAATGCTGAAGCGCGAGAAAATTCCGCACAACGTTTTGAACGCGAAATTTCACATGCAGGAAGCCGAGATTGTCGCGCGCGCCGGGCAACCGGGCACGGTTACCATTTCAACGAATATGGCCGGCCGCGGCACCGATATTAAGCTTGGCCCCGGCGTTATAGAACTGGGTGGACTGATGGTGGTCGGGACGGAGCGCCACGAGGCGCGCCGAATCGATCGGCAGTTACGCGGACGGTGCGCGCGCCAGGGTGATCCAGGCGCATCACGGTTTTATGTCAGTTTTGAAGACGACCTAATGCGCAACTTCGGCGCAGCCGATCGGATGACGAAAATCATGGAGCGCTTCGGCCTGGAGGAAGGCCAGGAACTCGAGCATCGATGGCTCAATAAGTCAGTCGAAACGGCGCAGAAACGCGTGGAGCAGCGCAACTATCTCGTTCGAAAACGCACGCTCGATTTCGATGACGTAATGAACATGCAGCGCGAGGTTGTTTATACCTATCGGAATGAAGTCATCGATTCCGAGGAACCGCGGAAACTCATCTTCGAAGTAATCGACGAGGCTGTGCCGGCAAAAGTGAAAGAATACCTGGATGTCGACGAACCGAATTACACCGGTCTTGTCCATTGGGTAAACACGACATTCCCGCTCGGGCTAAGCAAGGAGAAAGTGGAATTTGAAACGCGCGGTGTCGATGAGAACGCGCAGTTCTTGGTCGAAAAGATCAAGACCGCTTACGAACGCAAATCAACGTACGAAGAGCCCACCGCGGTGAAAAGCCTGGAACGTTATATCATTCTCAACGCGATCGACCGCCTCTGGCAGGAACATCTTTACGCCATGGACGCGTTGCGCGAAGGCGTGTATCTCCGCGGCTACGCGCAAAAGGATCCGCTCATCGAGTACAAAACCGAAGCCTACGACATGTTTGTCGAACTAATGGCAAACATTAAGAATGAAGTCCTGAATAATCTTTTCCGCAGCACTTCCAACTTGCAGGCGTTCGAGAATTTCCTCGCGACCTTGCCGCAGTTTCTGCTGCGCGAACATGCACCGACCGCGCCCACAGCGGGCGCGCCGTCCCGTGCACGTCAGCCTCAGCCAGTTGGCGCAATGGCAGCGGTAGCCGGCGACGGCGCAGGCGAGGTTTCGATCGACCTTCCAATTCGCCGTTCACTGCCAAAAGTCGGCCGCAACGAACCGTGCCCCTGCGGCAGCGGCAAGAAATTTAAAAATTGCTGCGGCAGAGTCGCGTAAATTCAGCACCGCTTCGTCTCAGTTTGTCATTCCAAGCGAAGTCGAGGAATCTCTAGCTACTTTCTCTGACCTTATTTCGAGAGATGTCTCGACTTCGCTCGACATGACACATTGCAAAACGTGCGCCGTCCTATCCCAACTCGTAAGTCGTGATTTCGAGATAGTGGCCGTCGGGATCGCGGAAATAGATGGAGTGCGCGATTTCGTGGTCTTGGAATTCGAATTGGACGCCGCGTTTTTGTAGTTCGTGCTGCGCGGCAAGAAAATTTTCTCTGTTCGCGCGAAAAGCAAGGTGAAGCATTCGGACGTCGCGGCGAGTTGAAGCTATCGGTTTTGCGTCTGAGCTCGCGGGGAACAACGCAATCCCGGTATTTCCTTTACCAATAAAAGTCGGCACGCTGTTCCACATGCCTTCGTGAAGTCGCTCGAATCCGAGAACTTCGATGTACCACTTGGCCGATTGCTCAAGATCGCGCACGCCGAGAGCTACATGATCGATTCCTTCAAGTTGCATGAGGTTTTGGACAGAATTTACAGAATCGCTGGGATCAATAAAGGTGGAACGCGTTGTCCTCAACGCGTTGGCAACCGCTGCGGCCCGGCCGCCTGACTTCTGTGATGAATGCCAGCAAGCACTGCCTTAGATAAGACTGCGCCTTCGGCGTTTCTTCTGGCATCGCCTTCAGGAAAAGTCGATCCACCTTGGTAGCCAAGCTGCGCTTCAAACGCGCTAACTCCGCTCAATGCGCATAATCTAGGCGGTCATCCAACTTCCCGCTTCGCAATGCGTCGAAAAATGCCGCATGATCTTTAAGCGGACGTCCAAGGGCGTGCCAAACCACTTTCGGTTTCGCATCATTCTTTGCCAGTCTCGCAACTAAGACGTGAAGGTGTGAGCGATTCCGCCGCGCTCGTAGTGGACAACATAATATTCGCCACCTACCGCCGCCCAAATAAGCCGCTTGCCTGGGAGAGTGGGATCTACAATGGCATCCGTCGCGTTCCATTTCTGGCCCGGTTCCGCGACCGTGCCATCACCTGCGCAAAGTACGACAATGGCGGCAGGCAAATCGCCGGTCGAATGAGCCTCATGGAACCGCGATGAATCCTGCAACACTTTGCGATTCTCACTCGAAAGCTTCGTGACATCTGCGCCGCAGAGGCTCTGAATCGCCAGAGCGAAGAGTAAGCAGCGACCGATAAGTTTCATTCGCGTAGCGACGGCATCAACGAACAGATCGCGAAGAGAACTTTCCCGTTACGCGCAGATATGTAACGAGGAGTAAGCAAATGTTCGTCAAAGATCACGAACACTTCTTCGAATTCACTGCTTCCATTCTGCAACGTGGGCGCGGACCGGGTAACCAAAGCCTTTGAGAACAACTTCGCCGACGTCTTCGAAGCGGAGGCCCTTGCCAATGCAGAGTTCGGTAATTGCGTTCGTCACCAGAATTTGTTCCGCCTGCGCGTGGGCGCAGAGGCGGGCAGCGAGTTGAACCGTCGATCCAAAGAGATCGTTATGTTGCTCGACAGGCTCACCTGCTGCGGCGCCGACTCTGACCTTGAGCGGGCGCTCGGGGTTAGCTTGCGCATGCTTATCCAATTCGCGCTGAATTTGAATTGCGCAGCGAACCGCGCCCGCTGCCGAAACGAACGAGGCCATGATGCCGTCGCCGGTGTGCTTGACCTCGCGTCCGCCTGAGGCGGACAACGCGTCACGCACAATCGTGTCGTGCACGCCGAGCATCGCCAGCGCCGCCTCGTCTCCCAGCGATTGAGTCAATGTCGTCGAATCCACAATGTCGGTGAACAGCACTGTTCGGATTCCCGGATCTCTTTCATTGGTTGCGCCAGGAACTAAGGCAGCTCCCGCCTCGTTCACTTCGACGCCGCCAAGAAATCCTTCCGCGAGCTCCGGCTGTATCTCAATAATCTTGTCCGCTACCATGCCGTGGGCCTCGCGATGGACCTGCATGGCGGCTTCAGCGTCTGGTGCGTCGCAAAGACAAAAAATCTTCCCGGCCTTTTCGTTTACCCAATATTTGTGATAATGGACGCCGTACTTGTCCTCGATTTTAACATCCTCGGTGTGAGCTTTGGCCACGTCCTCGGCGCTGACTCCTCCCGGAACCTCGTGAATGTCCATGTAAAGCGGCATAGCGAGTAAATTTACTGCGATACGACGTGATGCAAGACGCTGATCTTGGTTGGATGGCTCAGCGTTTGGTAAACAACGCAGTATCGCTCAGTCAGACGCAGCAACGCGGCGACCTGCTCTTCGCTGGCATCAGTGTCCACATCAAAATGCAATCGAATTTGCTTGAAGCCGACAGGGACATCTTTCGAAACGCCGAGCGTACCACGAAAATCAAGATCGCCCTCCGCTCGAA
>DATEZD010000063.1:0-2275 GCA_035255865.1 Candidatus Udaeobacter sp. | reverse complement strand
TTTTGCAGACGTTTCTTTGCTCGCACTTTTCAGCGCTGGCATCGCATACGCGTGGAACAAGCGACAACGCGCGACTAAAATGGCTACCGCAACCGTTGTCACCTTGCTGGTTGGCGCAATGGGCACATACGCTTTCGGTCGGGCGGAAGTTTACCGAAACGAAGAGACGCTTTGGTCGGACAATCTCTCCAAAAACCCGGACGCATGGCAGGCCCACATCATGATGGCACAACGGCGCTTCAAGCAGGAACGCTACGCCGAGGCCGCATATCACGCCGGTCGCGCGGCGGAATTGAAGCCGGATCTGGCCGATATTCATAATCAGCTTGGCCTGGCTTATTGCCGGCTGGAACGATTTGAAGAAGGAATCGCCGAGTATCGCAAGGCGTTACAGTTGAAAGAGGCGAAGCCGTCCAGCGCCAGGAGCGCCGGAGTCGCAAAGATCCGGGCCAATCTCGCAAACGCGTTGACGATCACCGCAAACCATTTGAGCGAATCAGCTCACACAGTCCCGGAAGAAGCGATGCGCCGTTATGACGAAGCGATTCGGCAATATGAGGAAGCGCTCGTGCTCGACCCGCAGCAGCCGGCGATCCATCGAAATCTTGGCATGCTTCTGGCACAACTTGGCCGCTATGACGAGGCGATAGCGCATCTGCGTGCGACGCTGCAGATGGTGCCTAACGAACCAGCAGCCCGCGAAACGCTCAACGCGATTGAGGCAGCTCGCCGCTGAGCGTTGCGATCTCGCCGAACTATTGCCCACTGGAGAGCACAGTGTAAACTGCGACCCTAGCGTACAGCGCGGGCGGTTAGCTCAGTGGTAGAGCATCTCGTTTACACCGAGAGGGTCGGGGGTTCGAAACCCTCACCGCCCAGTTCTCGACCTCGCTCCTATCGAGGTTTCCAGATCTTCACCAAACCGGACTTTCGAATCCCCCGATCATACGTGAGCAGTGGCAAATTGAGAGAGCGCGCGGTTGCAATGATCATCCGGTCGGCTGGGTCGCGCCGAAACTTTTTTGGAAACGCAAACAGTTCCAGCGCAACGGAGCGCGTGATTTGCGCCAGCTGCACCGTGTCCGGATGAGTCGCCTGTTCGAGCCAGGCAGCAGCGCTGGGCATCAGTTCGATGCGGCCGATCTCAACAAGAAGCGAGAGTTCCCAAAGACTGGCCACGCTCAGAAACGGCCGCTCCGGCATCTCATCGAGAATGGAAATGATTCTCGGCGAAAGTCGCGGCAACCGGGTCAGCCACCAGATCCATACGTGAGTATCAATCAGTGGCGCCATGCAAATTTCTTGCTTCGCGCTTGATCCACTTGTCGATCCTCCGGTTAGACAGAGTTGGGCGGACGATATCGCCTTTGATCTTGGCAGCGCCGGCCAGTTTAAGCCACGGTTTCTTGGCAACTGGCGGCGGAGGAACAAGCTGGGCAACGATCTGGCCGCGCTTCGTGATCATGATGGATTCATGTTTCTTCCCCACCTCATTCATCAGCTGAAGGCATTTGGCTTTGAATTCTGTGGCCGTTACTTTCACGCTGACTAGTTAACAGGACCAGTCATTTATGTCAAGTAATCCAAGTGCGATACGGGTTCCCTAATCTTTGCATGGCGTCCCCTCCCTTAGCCGCTACTAGCCAAGAAGCAAAGGGTCGCCAACCGATTGGGATTATTATTCATCGCTTGGCTCGCACGCGAATCCGTTGCTCACGAAAGCATTTCAGCTACTGCAGCTTCGACGTGAATCTTTGTCGTGTTCAGAAACGCGATGCCATTGTGGTCGGGATTGCGTAGAATCAGCGGCAACTCCGTTCCGGCGAGAATAACACCGTCGATGTCGCTCTTGGCTTTCATGCGATCGACAATGGCAAGCAAACCGGCGCGGGTCTCGGGCAGAAATTTCCCTGGAACCAATTCGTTCATATATTTGTCGTGAATGTAATCCTGATCGTTCAATTCCGGCACGTGAAGTTCGATGCCTTCGCGCGAGAAAACTTTCGGATAGAACGTTGCCTGCATGGTGTAGCGCGTCCCAATCAAAGCGAGCCGTTTCAACTGCCGCGCTTTGGCAGCAGCACACGTCGCTTCCACGATACTGATTAAAGGAATCAGCGATTTGGACGCGACATCATCGAACACTATGTGCGGCGTGTTTGCCGAGATCAGGCCGCAGTCTGCACCGGCCCGCGCAAGTTTGGCGATTCCAGCGAGCAAATAATCGGCCATGCCGGCAAGATCGTTCATAGCCATGAAATCGAGTCCCTTCGTC